>CAMAYW010000138.1 GCA_945862475.1 Bacteriovorax stolpii | reverse complement strand
AACAATCTAAAAAAGTTAGAAAGCTTAATAGTTTTGAAGATGAATTAAATTTTCTTCTTCATCTTGAGGCACTCAAGACTAAGGCCATGCACTACTCCCACATCGACCCAGCTAAAATCTTTATTTTTAGCTAGTTGTCGAAAAGGTATACGCTACCTTTTCGACGCTACCTTTTCGACGTTAGGTAGGGGATCACTCCGAACACGTTCACCACAAGGCAAACTACGAAGTATAGATTAAAGAGCGAAGCCCCATTGGTAATGGCGGAGAGCTCAAATAATTTCTGAAAAATAGCATGTCCAACACCTAGTCCCGAAGGGGCGACCGGTAGCGCCAGAGTCATTAATCCAATAGGAATAAAGGCAAGCGCCTGAATAAAATTCATATGGTGTTGAACGAAGGGCTGAATAAGTGACCAAAAAATAAGAACCCCTATAAACTGAACACCTATAGAGAGTAAAATCGCCTTCAGCATTTGATGTTTAATCGTGACGAGATCATCCCAGAGATTAATGATCTTATTCATAAAATGAACAGGACCAATCTTTTGTAATTTTTGAAAAACGCCATTAATCCAGTGATGAAAAAAGAAAAAAATGAGAAATGATATCACCACAATAAGCATTAGGAGATAGTTAAAATTCAAGAGAGGAATCATCGCTGGAGAGTTTTGACTGATTTTTTCTCCAAAAACAAGAGAACTAATCCCTACCAAAAGAATGAGACCACAAAGCCCCATCACTCTATCAATTAAGATAGAAGCAAGAACAAATTTTTTAGAAAAAGAGGGATCAAATTTCTGCACATAGAGCATTTTCACGAGATCACCACTGACACTTCCAGGGAGAACAGAGCTAAAAAATTGCCCAATCCAGGTAATTTTCAATAAACCAGTCATGGGGAGAGGAACTTGGGATCTCGCCTTCAAGATCGTTTTCCAGCGTAGGGAGATAATCACAAAATTAAAAATACTCAGACAACAGGCGAAGAGTACCGCCAATGGGTGATCTTTTAATTTCTTAAGTAGTTCAAAATCGAGTTTCCCTGATGAGACGAGCCAGTAGATCAAGCTTGCAGCAACAAGGATTTTAAAGGTATTTATAATAATTGTTTTCACCATGACTTGTTGATCTTATAACTGGTCATAGAATAGGTAAATTTGAAACTGAGGTTGTTATGAAAATTGGTGTCATCCAGCTACAATCGGTTTTGTCTCCAGAGGCAAATCTATTAACGATTAGAAAGTTTTTAAATGAAGCAAAAAAAGAAGGGGCCACCGCCGTCTTTTTGCCAGAAGTTTTTTATTCAATGTCTGATGGAACAAAGCCTACTCCCTACCTCGTAGAAGATAAAAATGAACACTACGAGGCTATTCGAAACCTTGCTTTGAGTTCTGGGCTTTATATTTTAGGAGGCTCTGCTGCCACTAATGTGAATGGCAGCATCATGAATAGATCCTATAACTTTGATCCCACCGGAACTGAGATCACGACCTATGATAAGATGAATTTATTTGCCGTCGATCTGTCTAAGCATCCAAGTCAGACTGTCGTTGATGAAGCTCGAGTTTATACGGCTGGAAAGACACCGAAGATGATAACGATTGATGGCTTTCAGATCGGTCTATCTATTTGTTTTGACCTTCGTTTTCCTGAACTCTTTAGGTCCTACTCCTTTCAAGGAGCAAATGTTCTTTCAATCTCTTCTGCTTTTACTGTTCCAACAGGCAAGGCCCACTGGCATACACTTTTAAGGGCCCGTGCAATTGAGAATCAGTGCTATGTGATCGCCTCAGCACAATGGGGTCAACATAATGAAAAACTAAGTACCTTTGGACATTCCTTAGTGATTGATCCTTGGGGCGAAATTTTAGTTGATGCTGAAGAAGGGGAAAAAATTGTTTTTGCAGAGATCAGTTTAGAGAAAATAGAATCAGTTAGAGCGAGACTTAACGTTTTACGTAATCCAAAGCTTTAAAGTTACATATAAGGATTGGTACCGCTTTGATGATCAGTGACATCAACCACTTCTTGAATTTCTGGGAAGTTTTGTTTGATGAGTTGCTCTATTCCACCTTTCAATGTGGCCTTGGAGCTTGAACATCCCTGACATCCACCAAAGAATTTTACAAAAAGAATATTGTTATCAACGTCAACAATTTCGACGTTGCCGCCGTGCTGAGCAAGTGCTGGGCGAATTTGTTGATCGAAAAGTTTTTCAATTTGAGTCATCATGGGAAATTACTATTACATACTTCTTTGGCTATTGAAATCACGCAATAGGGCCTGAAGTTGTTTTGGCCTAGTTGAACCGTATGAAAACGGCGGTACCCAAGTTAGGGATTCAATAATTCCATCAGAGGTAATCTTATAAATAAGGCCCTCTTCAGGTTTCCCGGCAAAAAACCAGCTTGGATTACTTGTTTCCTGTTGGGTCTCTTCCATCTGGACTAAGGTTAATTTTTTCATATCAGGATCTTGAATTTGAATCTTTCTGTGAAACTTCACCGTGGCACTAGAGACTCTCTCATCTCTAAGCGTTATAAAGAGCTCAGAACCATCCTCGAGAATGTAAGTGAAGTGGTTTCTCGTCTCGGCAAAGGGTGTTCCAAAGGATTTCTGGATATCCTCAACACTCATACCCAGATGAATTGAATCTAGGGACAGAGGCTTTTGTATTTTATTCTGTGCCATAAAATAGGCACCTAGAGTGAGCGATAAAGTGAGAAGTAAATAAACCCCATATTTCATGAGTTATCCTTTTCCATTTGAAATGAATTGGATAATTAAATCCCTTTTGGCGCATATTGGCTACACGAATAATTTTCTTCAAAACAAATGCTGTTTTTATTAATGCAACAGGCTGAAAGAATTCTTAATGGGTTAGAGATTGTTTCTGACGCAAGCGGTCCAGAACTTATTTAATTTTTTCTTACATGAATAATCGAGCACTCCTTTTCACAAAGGGGATGATTCTTCATGCGATAAAATCATAAATGAGGGAATGACTTCTTTTAACTCTGAACTACTCATCCTTACGTCACCTCCAGCTTCTGGAAAAACTTTTTGGATAAAATCCTTTAAAAATAGTTTAGGTTCACAAGACCTTTTGGTGATCTCACCCTTAAGGGCCCTTGCAGAAGAGTGCAAATCAAACTGGGGAGATGATATTTCAATCATGACTCCTGAAGAGTGGCTCAATAAAAAAAAATCTTTCGATGTTGTTGTTTTTGATGAGTTCCATCTCTTTTATTACTGGGGTGATACCTTTAGGCCTCTAATGTGGGAGGCCTTCTATGGGATTGCTCAAAGGGCAGAACTCGTTATTCTTATGACTGCAACTTTTTCTACTGAGATGCTTAAAAAGGTGAAGCTATTTGAATGTCACTTTCACTCTCTTCAATGGATCAATCACGGGAATCAGATTTTAAGATATAAACCAACATTTTATCTCAAGGCCCCGAATCCAAGTTGGCTTCTAAAACAAATAGAACTTGAACCAAAAAAAGATGGAGTGAAATTAATATTTTGTAAATTTAGGAATGAGGTTTTTCGATTAGAAAAAGAACTAATGAATTTGGGCTATTCTTGTATTAGTTGTGTGGGTGGTGAATCAAAAGAAATGGCAAAAAAATTATCCCATGATCCTAATCCAGACTTCATCGTTTGTACCACCGTCCTAAGTCACGGAGTCAATCTTCCGGTTATAAAGCGGATTTATTTTCTCTACGAGGTCTGTGAAATTGATTTTTGGATCCAAATGGTTGCTCGAGGCGGAAGAAGAGGAGAATCTTTTGAAGTGTTCGCGCTTGAAAAACCAATGGGAATAAATTGGAATCCCATTAAAAATTATTGTTGGGTTTTCCTTCTGGGCCTCAAGAGAAATCTAAGACTCGACCCTTTACTACGACACTTCTTTATATCAAAATAAATCATGTTATTTGAAGGAATCGTCATTCATCGTATCCCCTACAAAGAGCGGGATCTCATCGTTAAACTTCTTCTCCGTAATGGTTTGGTCGGAAGTTTTTATATCTATGGTGGTCAAGGTGGTGGAAAACATCACAAGCCTTCAAGCTTTGAACTTGGCCATATGATGAAAATTTTAACGAAAGAACAAAAAATGAAGCTCGATGCTTCTGATATCATGATTTCATCTGAGCATCAGAAACTTTGGGCGCCCGTTGGGATTCGCCATGAGATCAAATCATACTATCTCATGTGTCTTTATTTTGAGCTTGTTCAAAAATTATCTCTCCACTTCCAGCCAGGGGTCAGTGAGCTTGAAAATCAGGATCACGAAGGAGTTTTCTCCGTCGTAAGTAATGCAGTTTTTTATCTTGAAGACTCTCTTTCAAAACAGCAGTTTGTTCCTCACCAGCAGTTTACACTTTTTATGGTGAAGCTATTATTCCACTTGGGAATCATGCCTGATACGGATCACTGCTCTTATTGCCAAACGGAGTTATTGGAAAATCAAAATGTTGTTTTTTTATCTTCTCATGGGCAGTTTGCCTGTGAGCAATGCTCACCTGGCCCAAACGAGAAAGGCTTTCTCTTGAGAATTAAAATGGGCTATCAAACGAAATTTCAAAACTACACTGAATTTTTAGGAACGAACTTTCCTGAATGCGACAAATTACTACAGTACTTTTGTCATCAGTACCATCTTCGTCCGGTTGAGTTGAAATCGTATTCTTTACTTTTTAAGTGATTGGGCAAAATCGAGGAGCGTTTTAAAAAAAGGAAAATCCCCTCCATGCTGGTGACGAACTAAAATGCCGTGAACTCCCGCATTTTTTCCTGCTTCCGCATCAATAAGTTTATCACCCACCATATAGCACTGTTCTGGTTTGAGATGATATTTTTGAATCAATTCCTGAATCATTTTACCTGAAGGCTTTCTGCATTCACATTTATCATCAGGTGAGTGAGGGCAAATGGCAAAATCTTTAAAGGGATGAAGTTTATTCTCACGCAAATCATTTTGGAGCTGACGATGAATGACGTAAACATTCTCTAAAGAGAAATAACCTCGACCAACTCCAGATTGATTAGTGACAATAAAAAGTTCGTAATCGAGCTTTTGAAAAATCTGGAGGGCCTTTAAGGTGTCAGAAAAGTACTCCATATCTTCCACGCGTGAAAGATAGTTCTTGTCGACAATCAGGGTCCCGTCTCGATCTAGGAAAATAGCTTTCCGCGTTTTAATTTACTTAGCCTCCGTTAAAGCTTAAGATAAACACATGCTCAAAGTTCTTAAGTTAATGTTCCCATATATTCGTCCATTTTGGAAGGAGGCGTTGTTAGCGGCTTTATTGGCGCTGCCCCTTTCGGCCATCAAGGCTTTTGAGGCCTACCTCGTAAAGGACATTTTTGATAAGGGGTTCTCTCCCAACTCAACGTCGGAAGAGGCGCTAAAGCTCGCGATCCTCTTGATTGGACTTGGGGTTTTAAATTTCCCTCTTCGCTACTTTCATTACTTTGGTCTCAGACAAGTGGTAGATAAGTCCACTCGGCAAATTCGCTCGAAAATCTATAAAAAGTTTCAAATGCTTCCAGCGGCCTACTTCTCGCGATCTAAACAAGGCAATCTTGTCTCAACCATCATGAGTGATACAGCGGTTTTCTCTGAAGCATTTAAAAACTCACTCGAGGTTATTCGGGAACCTATTACCGCTCTATCGTTGTTATGTGTCGCCTTTTATCATGACTGGCAATTAACGATGATCATCTTTGCCACGGCACCCTTATTCGTCATCACTCTTCATTTCTCAGGAAAAAGAATCAGAAAATATGTGGGACGAGCTCAAGAAGATAATGCGGATATGACCCACATCGTAGGTGAAGCTTTAGGTGGACAGAAAATTGTGAAAGCTTTTGGGCTACAAGAGTATGTCATAGATCGGTTTGAAAAATTTCAGATTAGGCTCCTCTCAAACAGAAGAAGAAGTAATTCCGCTGAAGAATTATCTCATCCTTTAATTGAACTCATCGGTTCGTTTGCCTTTGCAGCAGTGATTATTTTTGCACACAAACGAATTACCTCTGGAGAATTAACCACGGGGGGATTTATTTCATTTGTGGCGGCCTTAGCGATGTTCATGGATCCCGTGCGACGTTTTAGTAAGGCCAATGCAAAACTTAATCAGGCGCAAGCGGCTGCAACTCGTATCTTTCAACTCCTAGACGTAGAAGAGGAGCCGCAAATTTCTAAAAAAGAGATTCAATCATTTCTTCATACAATTGAGTTTAAAGATGTTTCTTTTTCCTATGGAGAAGGAGCGGTTCTTAAAGGATTTAATCTCGTCATCAAAAAAGGTGAAAAGATTGGGCTCGTGGGACTTTCTGGTTCCGGAAAATCGACCCTCATTAATCTTCTTTTACGAATCTATGACGTAACTTCGGGTGAAATTATAATTGATGGAGTGAATATTAATGAATATTCAATTCAATCTGTTCGTCATCTCTTTGGTCTTGTGAGCCAGGATATTTTTCTTTTTAATGATACGGTTAAAGAGAACCTTACGACGGGAGACTCACATACTGATGAAGAAATCCAAAGGGCGATTGAGATTTCTTACGCTTCTGAATTTGTAAAAGATTTACCGCAAGGTCTACTAACAACAATCGGAG
>CAMAYW010000137.1 GCA_945862475.1 Bacteriovorax stolpii | reverse complement strand
GGAAATCCAACCATTCATTGTCAAAAATTAATGACCTCCGATCTTGCTCCCATCGTGTTGGATGAATTCAAAATAAAGCAATTCCAAGAAGCACAGAAAATTTAGACCTCATCATCACAGATTCTCTCATGTGAGGATAAAAAAAAGGGCCATCCTAAGATGACCCTTCTCTATAAACAATCTCGCTAAAGATTACTTAAGGTGATTAGAAACAAGTTTAGTCATTTCGAACATAGTTACTTGTTTTTTGCCGCCGAAAACAGCTTTTAATTTATCATCAGCGTTGATTGCACGACGGTTTTTTGCATCTTGAAGATTGTTCTTCTTGATGTACGCCCATACTTTCTTCATAACTTCTGTACGTGGAAGAGCAGAAGCTCCTACGATTTCAGCAAGCTCTTTAGATGGGTTAAGCGGCTTCATGAAAGCAGCATTTGGCTTACGAGCTGTTTTCTTCTTTGGAGCAGCAGCAACTTTTTTAGTTGTAGCTTTTGGAGCAGCTTTCTTAGCAGCTTTTGGAGCAGCTTTCTTAGCAGTTGCTTTTTTAGGAGCAGCAGCTTTCTTTGTTGTTTTCTTAGCCATAAAATTCCTCCGTCTTAATTTGGGACTCTCGAGTTCCCATTGGTTTGTATTGGCTTTATAGAACTTTGACCCATTCAATAATATTATTACTAAGCCCGAAAGCATTCCCCGTTCTCTTGTACCCATGACTCTCATTGAGTGCAATCATGCGAAAATTATCAACAGGACAATAGTTAATAACTTTTCTTATATGAGATCGCTTTGCTTCTTCTTCGTAAAAATTCTTAATTTGATGGGAAAATCCATTCCCCTGAAAAGCCATTTTAATCGGAGTGTTTTTAGTAAACAGGGTGTCGCCGTCCTTTTTCATAAGAACAGCCGCCACAATTTCTTCATCAGTCATAACTGAAAACAATTTCCAGCCGGTTTTCACTTCTCTTTTGATGTTGTCTAAAGACCAGGAGAAATCCTGAGTGTCAGTGAAGGCTTGGATATCAAACTTCGAAAGATTGACAACTTCTTCTTCTTTTTTTGCCTCTCTAAAAACTAACGATTTTATTTCTTCCATTTTCTACTTTTGAATAATTGTCTTAAAAGCTCTAGTTGTATTGTAACGAAAAAAAAAACAATTAATCAAACACATTTTTTCTAGGATTCTGGAATGAAGTTTAAATTTTCATCCCGAAAGGCCTCCACTCCGAGTTGATGAAGCTCATGAAAGAGCTCTTTTTCTTCTTTGGAGCTATAAGGAACATTGAGATAAACAGTCATCTCCTCGACGTCAATGAGCTCAGGAATGCCAACATTTCTATATAATGTAAGAATTTCAGGAGAATTTAAAAAACCACGAATTTCTTTTATCTTGTCCGCTAATTTTAATTCGCAAAAAGGTCGATTTTCAGAGGAGAAATGATAATCTTTAGAAAGTGGTTTTTGGCCTAAAGTTTTTAGCCAGCCAAAGACTTTTTTAAGATAAATATCATCATTTTCTGTCATTTCCTCAATGGAAGCTTCAGAATTTTTATCCCTTAAATAAGCCTCAAGTTCTCTTAAGGTAAAAGCATCTAATTTTGAAATTGGCCTATTCATCAAAAGACTGGCCATAGATTCAAAAAGAATTTTGTGAACATCATTAATCTCACCAAAAAATGACAATTTTTTGACGATTTCACTTTCTGTTTCTAATTCAAAGTAAATTTCAGGCCCAGACCCAGGAAATTTTCTCATCCCAGGTGTTTTATGGTCCTTGAAATGGCTTAGGTTTTCTAAAAGATTTTTTGCTCTGTTCGACTTAATTAAGCCCACTATTTTATCCTCCTACTCAACATCTAAGATAAAGGCTAAGATATGTATCATGAAATTACCACTTGAACTAAATGAAAATCCCGAATGGGTTTTCTTGGGGCCCATGGGACCCGAGATCCCAGTCTCAATGTCTGTGCATCCTTTATTATGTGTTGATGGAGGTGCTCATTTTACGAAATCCTCAGACGTATGGATTGGCGATAAGGATTCCTTTCATGGTGAGATCAATTCTAAGCATACTTTTCACTTTTCAACTCATAAAGATAAATCAGATCTCTCCCTTGCCTTTGATTTAATTCAAAGTCAGACCTCTAAAACTCTTCACCTGTGGGGGTTTCTTGGCGGAAGAAAGGATCATGAAATTTTTAATCTCGGAGAGGGGCTTCGATTTTTAGAGAATCAACCAGAATCTCTTATAAAATTCTATGATTATGAAGGTCGAATGACTTTTCTTCTTATGTCCGAAGGGAACTGGAAAATTAGTCATCATGGACTTTTTTCAATTGGCTGCTTAAAGGAAGTCGAGCTTAAATTGACGGGAGACTGCGCCTACCCCCTTTTAAATCGCTCGACCATTCAGCCCTTTTCAAGTCATGGACTTTCAAATGTGGCCAAGGGTACTCTTGAGATTGATGTTTCAGGACCCATTTTCATCTATTTTCCGGAGGCCATTTGAGAGCGCATTATCTCGACTCTTTAAGGGGAATTGCTGTCCTGTGGATGATCATCTTTCATGCGACCTATGATCTGCAGATGTTTGGATTTGTGAATTTAGATTTTTCCTCCGGTTTTTGGTTTGCATTCCCAAGAGTGATTGCTTTTACCTTTCTTTTTTGTGTCGGGGCCTCTCTCAATTTTACCCATAGACCTCAGATAAACCGCCAAGCTCTTTTACAAAGAAGCCTGAAACTCGGCCTATCTGCCCTCGGAATAAGTCTTGGAACTTATTTTATGTTTCCCTCAAATTGGATTTACTTCGGAACTCTTCATTGTATATGTCTGGGCTCTCTCTTTGGTGCACTGCTTGTAAATCGCAGACTCTTAGGATTTGGGATCTTTATTCTCATTCTTACTGGCCAATACATTTTGGATTTCGACATCAAATGGGTTTCGTCACTTACGAAACGACAGTCGATGGACTTTATCCCCATTTATCCTTGGTTTTGGGCGATTCTTTTGGGAAGCCTGATTGAACCATTTTTGTCTAGGCAAGGAATACTCCAAAAAATGGGGCCCAACCAATATTTGAATTTTCTTGGACAAAACTCCCTTAAAATTTATTTGATTCATCAACCCTTACTCTTTGGGCTTATTTGGTTGGCCAGTCAACTCTTGGTTAGGTGACAATCTCTCCCCAACGTGAGAAATTACCGGCCAAATGAATATAATTATCCAGTACTACAGAAAAGTTGAACTCTTTTTCGGTAACCTTAAGTTCGCTGTTTTTATTATTTTGCTATTTGCTGCTTCACTTGCTTACGGCACATTTATGGAATCCTATCATGGGACCGAATATGCGAATCGCCTGATTTATAAGTCTCTTTGGTTCATGGGTATACAATTTGCCATGTTTCTCTCCATTCTTTTCGCAACTCTTATTCGATTGCCATTTAAAAAACATCTCGCTGGATTTTATGTGATCCATGCCGGTCTTATAACTTTGTTTCTTGGCTCTTATGTGACTTATCACTCAGGTGTTGATGGAACTATGACTTTGAATCCCAACCTTCCGGCGAGGGAGATTCAACTGAACGAGGACGAATTTAAGATCCAGTTTCCATCAAAAGGTAAGGAAGTCACAATTGCACTTCCCTATGGGGCCTTTGAAAAAGAATTAGGTTACGAGTACGAAGGTATTCGCATTAATAAATTTCTTCCATTTGCTGAAAATGAGCAGGGCTGGATTCCGGTAAAAGTTGAAGACAAAACTCAGTCTTCGACTCAGTATCTTCTTTATAATGATAATTTTTCTGAAAAATTAACTCTTAGTCTTCACCCTCAATCTGATTTTAATAACACCCAAAGACTTGGCCCACTTAATGTCCATTACATGCCAGAGACTCTTTTGGGGTGCTTTGATGACAACACTCAAGATGGTCTCATCATCTGGAATGGTGAAACATCTGGGTGCATGAGCCCTGGCCCTAGTGATATTAGAAAACTCAAAAGTATTAATGGCAGAGAGGTCATAGAAGTTAGCTTTGAAGGAAGACAAATTAGGTTTTTACCTACCATGTCTCCACTTCCTCTTGATGATAAGATGGAACTTAATGAATTATCTCCGTTTCGAATTTTTAGTAAAAAGATGTTTGAAACAGCTCCTCACCTTTTCTTATTTGGAAAGAATGCTGCCTTTTTCAATAAGGAAAATCAGAAGTGGGAATCCCATGCCTCCATTCAAAAAGACATTGAACTTCCATGGATGGGTTTTAAAGTGAGTGTCTTAGAGCATCGGTCTGATGCCTACCCGACGATGGTTCCAGTTTATACAAAACCCATTCAAGATAACAGTCAGGTTATTAAAGGTAACCTGAAGGCGGTTGAAGTGGAAATTGAGGGACAGCGATTTTGGGTCAATTCTTTGGAGCCTGTTGCTTATAATAAAAATGGTGAACGAGTAACATTTGAGCTTTCGAAGAAACAACTTCTTTTGCCTTATGAAATTGTTTTGGATCAATTTAAAATGGATACAGATCCCGGAACAAATAACCCCGCTAGTTACGAGAGCTTTGTTACACTCTTTAAAGGAAACGAGGGCTCAACAAAACATCGAGTGTTTATGAACAATCCTTTAAAATATAAAGATTTCACATTTTATCAAGCGTCATATTTTCAGACGAATGAAGGTCCTTTTGGATCTGTTTTATCGGTGAACTTTGATCCGGGACGATTCTGGAAATATTTAGGATCTCTCTTATTAGTTTTGGGTTCCATTTGGCATTTTGTCATTCGAAAAAGACCTCATTTAAAACCTGGAGAAGCAAGTGCTTAACATTTTATTACTGATCTCCTTATTGTCTGGTTCTTTATGGGCACAGAGTTCCCTCAATTTTTGCACAAAAGACTTAGAAACGTTCCCAACTCTCTCTGGTGGAAGGGAAAAACCTCTTTTTGTCCTTGCCACAGAAACCCTGAAGTACATCACAGGTGAGACTAAGGTTGGTGATTTAAGCTCCACAGAAGCCTTTTGTAAGCTTTCTCTCAAGGCCTTTGGAATGCCTTTAGATTTACCTATCAATGTGAAGGTTGAGCATGTTGAGGTAAGAAAATCTCTTGGCATGGGCCCTGATCAAACGAGCGTGCCTGTTGGGGAATTGATCCAAAAAAGAGACATCATCACTCGAGAGCTTGCTAAAATAAAAGAAAACAATAGTTTCAAAAAAGAGTTAAATAAAGTTCAGGGACGCCTTCAAACTTACGACGCAATTGTTAGTGCAAGAGCATGGAACATTCCTATTACTCAAGACGGGAAAATCCAATTTATTCCTCTTTCCGAGTTTATTACGGAACAAAGGATTGCAGGGGCGCAAGGCAAAGGGTCAAACCCCATTGAATTTCTCTTTCGGGAAGCAAAAGACTCTTACTTAAAAATAAAGGGTGAGCACTACCTGATTGAATTAAATTATTTTAAATGGAATCTTTTTACCTGGTCTCTTCTTCTCTCCATTCTTGCCATCATGTTTTTTATCATCACAAAAAACAAAATTCCTGGAATTGTTTTAACCACACTCTCCATCGCTTTTCAGATAACGGCGATGAGTATGAGAGTCATGATATCTGGCAGGGCCCCGATTACAAATATGTATGAGACCGTCATGTTTTCTGGGTTCGGAGCTCTTATTATAAGTATTGTCATCTTTTTCATGAGAAAAGAGATTCTTTTTGTTGTAGCTGGACTTGCTTTCAATGTTCTCTCACTCATGATGATGAAATTTGCTAACGGAATGCTGGATGAGGGAATCTCTCCTTTAGTTCCTGTCTTACGAGATAATTTCTGGCTTTCAACTCACGTCACGACAGTTATCTTATCTTATGCGGCCCTTGCCCTTTCCTGGATTCTAGCGAATTCTCTTCTCATAAGATCCAGGTTCAGAACGGTTAGCTCAAATGATTATAAATACGAGGTGGATCTTATCTACACCAGTATTAAGTTTGGAGTCGTTCTTCTTTCGGCGGGAGTGATCCTCGGTGGAGTTTGGGCGGACTATTCTTGGGGCCGATTTTGGGGCTGGGATCCAAAAGAGACTTGGTCTTTAATTGTGCTTCTTATCTATATGGCGATTCTTCACGGTAAGTATACAACCTGGATTCCTGCTCACCGTTTCGTACCTCTTGTCGCGGGTGCCTTTATGAGTGTCATGATGGCCTGGTTTGGAGTGAACTACATCCTAGCAAGCGGCCTTCATTCTTACGGATTTTCTGAGGGGGGAGCTGTCTTTCTTGGAAGTTTTTTTGCGATTCAGATCTTAATTTTAGTCTCTTGTATGAAGAAAAGAACTGCTGCCTAAGCAGCAGTTCTTTTTAAAACTATCGAACGATGTAGTAATTAGCTCTCTGAGAATATACTTTATCAATCATCACTGTATCACCAGTGGACTCGAAGTAACCAACAAGGGCACCTTCAAGACGAACTTGATCAACATAGAAAGACTTAATAAACGTCTCAACACTTCCTTTTAACCAACCTGGAAGCTTAATAAATCCGATGGCAAGGCCACCAAGATTTAAAAGGGCACGATTTCTCTTTACACGCTTTGGATTCGAGTAATCAAAGGCAAGAGCTGGCTTCGTTGAGAATTGATGAGCTGTCTTGTGAAG
>CAMAYW010000136.1 GCA_945862475.1 Bacteriovorax stolpii | reverse complement strand
AGTGCTTCAATAATTGCTTTAGAACCTTTCATGAAAACCTCAGTTTTAGCATTTGTATTAAGTGGATTTTAAATTAAGGAAGAAAAAGAAGCAAAACAGTTCAATAGACCTAAGAATTGTTTGAACCGTCTTTCATTTCATAAGGAGATCTTGAGTTATGATCGAGTAGGGTTTTGACTGCATCTTCAACACAAGTTCCGCAATCGCTACCAACACCTAGGGCCTTAAGGATTTCCTTAGGGTTGTTGGTGCTTCGGACCGTGATGGCCTCTTGAATTTGCTTTTCGGTTATACCCTTGCAGATGCAAACATACATTTTGTGATGTCTCCCTAAGATACATTATACAGATGTTTGAGGTATCTAACAACTGTATAGGTAAATATCACATAGTTTGTCTTGTTAAACAGAAAATCAGCTATTTAGGGAGCTTCCCAAGCCTGTGAAGTAAACGAAAAATGCCTAGAGTGGACATACTCCATCGCAATTTATCCTCCAAAAGGAGTTTTAAAACTTCTTCTGGAGTAAATTCTAGAATTTCTTGAATTGAGTCTTCTCCATCTGGATTATGAAGCTTAGAGGGGTAAAGATCTTCAGCGAGAAAAAAATGTTGTTCGTTATTCACGGTTCCGGTGGACTTTAGCGTCCAAAATAACTCTATCCTTCTTGCTGAAAGACCGATTTCTTCCTGCATTTCTCTTAGGGCATTTTCTTCTGAGGACCCAAGGACTTTTTCAAGAATTCCAGAAACAGGCTTTATTCTTGAAGGGGGATTTTCATGGGGTCTCTTTTCTCTAATGAGAATAATTTTTCCCTCTCTGGTGATGGGAAAAACAATTACTCCATGGGGTAGATAGGCCCTCTCCCAAGTGATTTCATCAATTTTTTCTTCCGTGATTTTAATAATTTTTCCTGAATAGGTCTCAGTTTCCATAGGTCTCCATTAAGATACGAATGAGGTTTGCCATTTCGGAAGAGATGTCATGGCCAGTTTTAGGGATAAGATGGAAATCGACATTAATATTTCTCATCTTTAATAATTCAATCTCGGCCTGTTGGGAGTTCGGAGAAACGATTTCATCAAGTTCTCCGTGGAGAGCGATCATTCTAAAGAGTGGTGCCTGGGTCAGAAAGTGAGAGCGAAATTCACAGGCGAGACCCAAAACCAGTTTTGTTTCAGGTATGGCAAATCCTACGTGAGGAGAGAGATATCCCCCTTGAGAAAATCCAATAATCGAAACTGGAAGTTTCTTTGGGTTTTCTAGTATGAGGAGATCCTTTAACCACTGAATGGAGAGATCCATAGAGGTAAAGTACGACTTTTCAACCTTATCGTAAAAGTACCAAGAGTGACCATAATCTGTTCGTCCTTCTTTTTGACGAGGCAGAGGAAAGGGAGCGTTGGGTGCAATAATGAGAGCATCATGAGGGAGATGGGCGAGTAATTTTCGGTAGATTCTTTTGCCTCGTTGTCCCAGGCCATGAAGGAGTAAAATCACACTTTGAGGTGATTCCACTCTTCTTGCCATGCCTTTGAACTCTGCCCTGGAAGTAAAAACCCACTTTTCTTCCCTCGACTCATGTAAAATTTTCAAAAAACTCACCCTTAAAACCAATTTTATTTTATTCATTATAAAATAGCTCCATTAATTGAAGGAGTCTCTATGAAGTTTCAAAAGTTCACAGTTTTTAATGTCAAAGCTGGCACTCAAGAGGCAGACGAAATTGAGGTGTTATTTAATCTTGATCATATCATTTCAATAAAGCCGATACGCATTTCTCGCTCTGATAAATTGATAAATGGCTTCTGGATTCGAACGACAAATGGGAAAAAATACCGTGCCTCAAAAATCCCGGATGAATTACTCGGCATTATAGGTGAGAAGTACCAAGGAATTGTTAACCTTGTGACTGATACCGACGAGCAGCCCTTCCAATAATTTTCCTTAAGTGCCGTTACCTCTTACCGAAAAGGAATTAAGAGGTAACGACATGTTAAATTTAATTCAAAAATTTCTTAGTAAAGATCGTTCAAATAAATCTCACATTAGAAAAAATTTTGTTTCCCACTTTTACTCACTAGCTGAGCATGCTTGGATTTTAGAGGGTAACGAGAAAAATCATTTTGATAAATTGTTTAGCTATCTTCCTGCGAACCTCTTGGAAGTTATGATGACAAAAAATCCAATCGTTTTTGTGAGGAGTGAAAATTTAAAAACATCTTCTCATAGTGGAATGTTCGCGAATACGATAGTTGTCTTTCCAGAATTTCAAAAACTTCTTAAAACAGAAAAGAAAAGTGCAGTTGCTTATCTCGCACATGAGATTGCTTTCATTCTACTTGAACTTGAAGGAATGAAAGGCGATACCCTTATGGCAGAGGTTGAAGCCGATAAATTTGTGAGCGACTTGGGACTTATGTTTGAGCTCGAGGAACTTCTCCTGATGCTTGATGAGTCTGTTGAAAAAAGATTAAGGCTTACATATTTGACGATTCACCATTTTAAAGATCTCTAGGCGCAGATCGTTGTCTGAATATTTGCGAATTAAAAAAGTCAGGAAAAAAATGTTCTGACAAATTCAGTTGATCGAATTTTAATTCTAAAGATAATAACTCCATTCGTTTAAAAAATGAAAACTCAAACAATGGAGAAGAAAATGAAAAAATTATTAGTAGTGGCCCTTGTTGCACTTTCTGCAACTTCAGCTTTCGCTGGAAAGTATGGATCAGCTGGATGTGGACTTGGTTCTGTTATTTTTGAAGGTGACCAAACTTGGTGGAAGCAAGTACTTGCTGCAACGACAAACGGTACAGGTGTTCAGACGATTGGTATTACTTTAGGAACATCTAATTGTGATTCACCGGCCCCGTTAAAAGTCACTCAAACTCAAGCTTATATTGAGGCAAATAGAGTGGCCCTTGCGAATGATATTGCTCGCGGTAACGGAGAGACAATCAGTGGATTATCTAAAGTTTATGGATGTGCAAACACAACTCAGTTTGCCCAAGCTTTGAAGTCTAACTATTCAACGATTTTCCCATCAGCAAATACTGAGTCAGCTGAAGTTACTCATAACATTAATGCTGTCGCTGCAACTACTTGCAACACTCATATCTAATTTCTATACTGGGACCTGTTAACCTTTAGCAGGTCCCATGTATTTATTATTTATTCTTATAGTCTCATTTTCCACATTCTCAAGAGATGATCTTTCAAATTCGATTAAGTGGCAGAGGCTACTCCATTATAAGAAAAACTTTTTAAATCAGATTGAGAGTCAAGCTGACGGTCAGAATTTCTTTCTTCATGTAGAAGGGAAGTTTAATCCTGAACTCGAATTAAAAGAAGCAATTAAAAGATTTTCAGAAACCAATAACCCAAGTGATGATCATCCCATTTGTAAGTTCCCTCTGAGGTATAAGTGGCTTAATCACCAACTAGGGATGCCGTGGAAAGCAGATCTTTCAAATTGTAAAAAATATATCAGCTTCTTTTCAAAGCTTGCTGCCAAAAGAGCAAGCGTTGTTTTTTCCTCTTATTATTTAACTAATCCGAATTCAGCTTTTGGTCATACCCTTTTAAGGTTGAGTAGGTTTGATGACAAGAGTGAAACAGAGATGCTGGACTATGGAATTAATTATGCGGCGAATGCCCAAGAAACGAATCCGTTTCTTTATGCCTATAAAGGTCTTTTTGGAGGATTTGTCGGTCAATTTGCATCCATACCTTACTATTATAAAGTTAGAGAATATGGCGACTTTGAATTTAGAGATCTTTGGTCTTATGATTTGAAATTGAACATGCCAGAAGTTTTAGAAATGGTCGATCATGTCTGGGAGCTCGGTCAGACTCATTTTGACTATTATTACTTTCATGAAAATTGCTCCTACCATCTTTTAAGTGTGCTTGAGGTTGTGAAGCCTTCGTTAAATTTAACGGATTCCTACCAAGTCTATACAATTCCAGCAGACACAATCAGGTTGTTAAAGGCAAATAATCTCATCGATGAAGGAAATAAAAGAGAGTCTACTTACTCAAGGCTATTGCGCTTTTCAAATGATCTTTCAAATGATCAACTTGAAGTTGCAAAACAAATAGCACAGTCCCCGGAACTCGTAGTAACAAAAATTTCTCGTTACGATAGTGAAACGAGCGCAAAAATATTAGATGTTTCGCTGGAGGCTTTTGACTACTATAATGTTGATTTCATTTTAAAAGATGAAATAGGATCAAGAGAAAAAAAATCTCACATCCTTAAGGCAAGAGCGATTAATCCAGTGGTTAGTCATCTTCCTCAAGCTCAAGCGGGTTCAACGAACTCATCGCCGGCCCTGAGTCATGCTCCAACGCGATTATCATTGTCTGAAGGTTATTTACATAATCTTGGAAAATACTCTCGATTTGAATATCGGGCAGCTCTTCACGATTTTCTTGATCCCTCTCCGGGTTCTCTTCAAAATGCTCAATTAGAACTTGGAAAGTTCTCTTTTGATTTACAAGATCAAAACTATGGAAAAAGCAAAATCCTTTTAAATGAATTATCAATACTAAATATTAAAAATTACCAAGAGCAAAATTTTTGGTCTTCTCCCATTTCCTGGGAACTCGATGTCGGTGGAAAGCAAATCGATAAATGGGGCTGCTGGGATTGCCCGGGAGGATATATCTCTAGTTCAGTGGGAAATAGTCTTCAGTTAGCGAATAAAAAACTTTTATTTTCATTACTACTTAATGGTGAGCTTCATCTTCAGTCCCAATTTAGTCATCATTATCGGCTGGGCCTAGGACCCAAGTTCTTTATGAGATATACCTTCTCTGATCTCTGGGTTGCTAGTTATTCTTCAACCTATCATTTCAATACAACTGAACTCAAGAACCCTGGAACAAATCAGTTTTGGTGGCATGATTTTGAAACTAGGTATCATTCATCACAAAAGGTTTCCCTCTTTATGAAGTTAAAAACAGTTGAATTATCAAAAAAATGGCTCCCTGGTGCAGAGTTAGGGTTGCAGTACTTTTATGAATAGGTAAAACTGTTTTTATGAAATATTTATTAATTTTATTACTTTCTGGAACTGTTATGGCAAATCCCAATCCTGATTTTATTTCACTTGCTGAATTTTGCCCTGATATAAAGATTCAAGCGAGCTACAGTACTCCAGATAATTTTACCGGTGAGATCGTTCGTGGCTACAAGGCCAAGAAAGCTTTTCTGGCAAGGCTTCCTGCTGAAGCTTTATGTTCAGTTCAAAAAGACGCTCTGAAAAAAGGATTAAGTCTTAAAATTTTTGATGGTTATAGGCCGGTCAAGGCAGTGCAGTTTTTTCAAGAGTGGGCGAAAAGATCAGAGGATAATCTCAATCTTAAAAAGCTCTATTACCCAACTTTTACCAGGCTCGAATTATTTGAAAAAGGATTTATTGCTAAACAGTCATCTCATTCGAGAGGTAGTGCTGTTGATTTGACTTTAGTTGAATTGAAAACTGGCAGAGACCTTGATATGGGAAGTGGATTTGATTTTTTTGATGTGATCTCTCACACAGAGACTAGTCTCGTCACTGAAAAACAAAAAAATAACAGAATGATGCTAAAAGAGCTTATGGAGAGTCGAGGATTTAAAAATTTTCATCAAGAGTGGTGGCATTTTTCTTTCAAGCCTGAGCCGTACCCAGAGCAATATTTTAATTTCGATGTGGAGTGAAACTAATCTACCTGAAAATCATATTCAGCATGGATATTCCCGATTTCTCTTAAGGAATTTCTCCAGTAGAGGATGATTAAGTAAGGTGAAAGGAAAATAAGTCCCAAGCGTGCGATGATTTTCATAGTTTAACCTCACCTCTAGCTTCTCAATTTTAGATGAAAATAGCATTTTAGGATTCTGTTAGGTTTGTTAAGTTTTGATTAAGGAAAGCATGCGAATTTTTATCATTGGAATTATGATTCTTTTTGCCGAGGGATGCTCGAACGTATTTTATCAGCCCTCGCCTAAGCATTTTGTCGACCCCCAGCAGTTTAAGCTAACCTATGAAAATCATTACTTTAAATCCAGAGATGGAACACTCCTTCACGGATGGCTTTTTCCAACAAAAAGCAAAAAGCCGAAAGGGACTATTGTCCAGTTTCATGGGAATGCCCAAAATATTTCGACTCATTTTTTTAGTTTAATATGGCTAGTAGAGGCCGGTTACAACCTTTTTACTTTCGATTACCGAGGGTATGCAAAATCAAAAGGTGAGCCATCCCAAGGGGGCATATATCAAGATGCACTCTCTGCCCTCGATATTTCTTACCTCCTTCATCAAAAAAATGGTGGAGGAAAATTTATCATATATGGTCAAAGTACCGGTGGTGCGATTTCATTAAGAGCGATTCCAGATTGGGCACATGAGCAGAATATTGATCTTATTGTAATGGATTCAGCTTTTGGGTCTTATAAAGACATTGCTTTTGATAAACTTCGATCAAAGTGGTTTCTTTTTCCGTTCTCTCCCTTGGCCTTTCTTCTTATTTCAGATGAGTATGCAGCCGATGAGGTCTTTCACAGAATATCCTCTCCGGTTCTTACGATTGTGGGTGTAAATGACGAGATCGTTCCTTCTAAGTTCGGTAAATTAATCCATGAAGGTGTTGCGAGTAAACAAAAATGGATCTGGACTCTGCCTGAAGGAAATCAC
>CAMAYW010000135.1 GCA_945862475.1 Bacteriovorax stolpii | reverse complement strand
CGAGCTACACGTTGGCCGATGAGAAAAGTGCTACAGATCATGACTTTCAAAATATACAAGGAGTCATAGGCCACGAGTATTTTCATAATTGGACTGGTAATCGAGTGACTTGCAGGGATTGGTTTCAACTTACTTTAAAAGAAGGATTAACTGTATTTAGAGATCAAGAGTTTTCATCAGACATGCTCTCTCGGGCCGTGAAGAGACTAGAAGATGTACGTCTTCTTAAAGAATTGCAATTTGCAGAGGATGCTGGACCTTTAAGTCACCCCATTAGACCATCTAGTTACATAGAGATTAATAATTTTTATACACGTACCGTTTATGAAAAAGGTTCTGAAGTGATAAGAATGATTCATACATTACTTGGAAAAGAGAACTTCCGAAAAGGTATGGATAAATATTTTGAACTTTTTGACGGGAAAGCGGTGACTACTGAAGATTTCCTTTTTGCGATGGAATCAGCTAGTGGAGTGAATCTTTCCCAGTTCAAAAATTGGTATTCAAGGCCTGGAACTCCAACGATTGTTGTAAATACAAGGGAGGAAGGAGATAAAATCATTTTTGATTTTGAACAAAAGTACCCACCTACAACTCATAAAGTTCCTGAAGGTAACATTCTTCATCTTCCTTTTGTTATAGGTCTTTTAAACAAAGAGACTAAAGAGGTCACAGAGAAATGCTTAGAAATAAAATCATTGAAGGAAAGCTTCAGCTTTCCAAAAAGTGGAGCCGTCGTTCCGTCACTGAATAGAGGATTTTCAGCTCCGGTTCACGTCGATTATTCTTACCAGATTTCAGAGCTTATTTTCCTTATGAGTTTTGACAATGATCCTTACTGTCGGTTTGATGCCACTCAAAAAATTTATCAGCACTTTCTCACTCAGCAAATTGATCACTTTATTAAGACTGGTGAATTGTTCGATTCACTAAATAAAGACTTCAAAGATGCGTTTGAGGCACTTTTAAAAGATGAGACAATTGATCTTTCTTTTAAATCTTATCTTTTAGAATTACCTAGTGAGAATAGTCTTTCACAAGAAATGAGTTCCCCAGATTTTAACGCCATACATGTAGTTCATTCTCAATTTAAAAAGCTTCTGGGTTTCACCTTTCAAGATTGGTTCTTAAAGGAGCATGCTTTACTTCGTGATCATGATCGTTTTGAACTCACTCCAAAATCTTTTGGAAAGCGCTCTCTAAGAAATCAGTGTTTGGGTTATCTCGTCGCAAGTGGCTCTGAAAAAGGAATTGAGGCTCTAAAAGATCATTACTTTAAAGCTGGAAATATGACGGAGGAAATCTATGGGCTACAACAATATATTTTAACAGGAATTCATTTGGATCATGAGGCAATTACTTCTTTCTACGATAAATGGAAACATGACTCATTAGTTATGCAAAAATGGTTTTCTGCCCTAGCAGCTTTTACCCCTAAAAAACAGGCCCTTGACCGAATATCCCAGATTGAAAAGAATGCCTTATTTAAAAAAGAAGTCCCTAATTATCTACGGGCACTTTATCTTCAATTTTCCAAAAATAATCTACATTCTTTTCACTCAGAAGATGGCCTCGGCTATGAATTTCTAGTGGATAAAATTCAGTGGATGGATTCATTTAATCCGCAAGTTGCATCCAGGGTCGCCAGTGCTTTCTCTCTCATTAATAAACTAGATAAGGAAAGAAAACAAAAAATGAAAATGGCATTGGATAGATTGATGAAAAATAAACCATCTAAAGATACCTATGAGGTCATCTCTAAATATCTTTCGGAGTAAGACTACTTCTTTTTAACTGGCACCGGTCTCAGGGTCGGTGCCCCTTTGATAACGGCTGCTGTTCCAGCGATTACCAAAATTCCTGCTACGATGAGTTCCATATATGGTCTCCTTTAGGGGACTTATAAGTCTTATCGACACTTTCATATTTTATTTTGCTACTAAGTTAATTGGATTCAAGCTTTTTCTCCTCAAACCCTTGAAAGTAATGGTACACTGACCCTGTACTCTCATAAAATCAATGACTTAACTAAACAGGATGGATATGCAGGCCATACTATCGCTCAGGCAAAAAGCTCTAAAAATAAATTTAGCTAAAAAATATTACGGAACTTTCGCGGAAATTGGTGCGGGCCAGGAAGTGGCGAGACATTTTTTCCAGGCCGGTGGATCTTCCGGATCGATTGCCAAAACAATCTCTGCTTACGACATGACTTTCTCTGATTCTATTTACGGTAAAGAGCCTTTTGGGCGTTATGTTTCTCAATCAAGACTCCTGCAAATGCTTGAAAAAGAATTCCAGCTCTTAGATGAAAGACTAAGTGAAAGTAGAGGAAAGGATCACGCTTTTTTCGTTTTTGCAGATACTGTTGCCGCACTAAACTTTCAAAGAACAAATGATTCCCACGGTTGGCTTGGGATGCGTTTTCAAAATACTCCTGGTTCTGAAGTTTCTGATGTCGTTATTCATGTCAGAATGCTTGATCCCCAAAACGTCCTTCAGCAAGATGCTTTAGGGATCATTGGATTGAATCTCGTGTATGCCTCTTTGTTTCTTCAAGAGGACCCAGAGGCTTTTATACGGTCCCTCATGGATCATTTGGACAATACAAGAATTGAAGTAAATTTTATTCGCTTTGGTGGGAAGGCGTTCGTTGGGATAGATAACCGTCTCATGAACCTCTACTTACTTAATCTAGGTTACACGCAAGCGATCATGTTTGATGAAGAAGGAAATGTCGCTCTCCCTAATGATATTCTTTATAAAAAAGATGTCTTAGTTGTGAGGGGATCTTATAGACCGCCGACGCTAGTTAGTTTTGATATGATTAAAACGGGACTTTCTAATTTTGCCCGTGAAATAGGTCAGACTGATGAAGATATCGTCACAATTTCAGAAATAACAATGTCGACTTTGAAAGCTGATAGCGGAGAAATTGCAAAAGAAGATTTCCTGGCCCGGGTCGATCTCATGTGTAGTATGGGACAGAAAGTATTGATTACAAATTTTCCACAATACTACAAACTCTCAAGCTATTTCTCTCAACTGAATGTTCCTCATCTTGGGTTAGTGCTTGGTATTTATAACTTTCAGCAAATATTTACGGATAAATACTCAAACGTTGATGGTGGGATCCTTGGGGCGCTAGGGCAACTTTTTAGAGAAAATGTGAAAGTTTATATCTATCCTTATAAGTCAGAAAAAGGGTCAATTGAAACACTTTCAAATCTTATAGTTCCAGTTGAATTTAATCATCTCTTAGATCATTTGAAAGGAATGAAGCAAATTCATAATGTGGATGGTTTTAATAAAGATATTCTTCATATTTATTCTTCGAAAGTTTTACAAATGATTGTCCAAAATGAAGCTGGATGGGAAGAGATGGTTCCTCCTCCTGTGGCAAAAGCAATTAATGACAAATGTCTTTTTGGGCATCCTTGTTTTGTTGGTAAAAAAAATAGTATGGTTTAATTTTAAAGAGTAGAACTTTCTAAATGATGGAGATTCTTCTTCATTATTTCACCACCAATGTATTGTAGAGAATTCTTTTTACCAATAACTCTGTGGCAAGGATAAAGAAGGATCAGGGGATTTGTTCTGCATACACTTCCGATTGCTTGATAGGCTCTCGAGTTAATTGATTCACCTATTTCTTTATAAGTTTTTTTCTCCCCATATGAGATTTTATTAATTTCATTTAAGATTTTAATTTGAAATTCACTTTTTTGATAAATCATTGAAGGTAAATTTATCTTCTGGGATTGTCCACACAGGTAAGATTGAAACTCTCGGTAGCAGCGAATTGAAAAATCCGTATCGGGAGTTTGAGGTTCATTAGCGATAATATTAATTGTAAAAATAATATCAGAAGTCGTCGTTAAGATCTTTAATTGTCCTACAATAGGAAGCTTTGGAAGAATAATAGTCTTGAATTGTTCTTTCATTCTCAAAAGGTTATCATGTCAAACAATGAAAGTCCTGACATCTCCATTTCGTAATCCTTTTATCAATCTCGCCCTCGAGGATTTCTTTCTAAGAGGTGGGGCAGATCTTCCTCTCCTTTTTTTTTATGTAAATCGTCCTTCCGTTGTTCTAGGTCGATTTCAAAATCCTTGGCTAGAGACCAATCTTTCTTATCTTGTTAGTAACGATATTTGGCTTGTTAGAAGGCAAAGTGGTGGGGGGTGCGTTTATCATGATGAGGGGAATTTAAATTTTAGCTTTATCACCCCTGATGGTACGATTGATCGAAAAAAGCATGCTGAACTTTTAACGGAAGCTTTCTCTAAGGCCGACATTCACCTTTCAATCTCTCCCAGAAATGATCTGTGGCTCAATGATTTAGAAGGTCATCCGAAAAAGATTTCTGGCTCTGCTTACAAACAAACAAAAGAAGCTTCCTTTCATCACGGAACATTTTTGGTGAGTTCTGATCTTCATAAATTAGAAGAGAGTTTAAAGCATACCTTTATTCCTAAAAGCTCTAAATCGATTGCCTCTGTCCGATCAAAGGTCATTTCACTCCAAGAAGTTCATCCTGGAGTAGAAATAAAAGATGTCATAGATCTTGTCGCTCATTACCTAAAAACAATTCCCTTTGAACTTAGTGGTGAACATCTTTCTCATCCATCTGTTCAAGATAGTTTTCAAAAACTCACTCATTGGGATTGGCTCTGGGGAGAGACCCCACTTTTCGAACTTCAAAATGGTCTTCTTGTTAGAAAGGGGATTATTCAGTCGAGTGGAAAAAAATTCGATCGAGAATCGATGGAAAATGAACTAGAGCGAATTGAGTTAGAACGATTTTTTCCAGATTTTAGTGAGCAGCACAGGTTGAGCATCCAGATTTTTTAGCTGTTTGATCATTCAGGGTCCAGTCACCATAATTTGAATTAAGATAGAGGCAAGCTTCACTTATAGAGTCAAAATTTGATTGGAATATTTCCTTCTCTTCATCTTGAATAACTGTGACATAATACTGAAATTCATTAGTTTGTATTGATTCTGGGTCTGCGCCAAAAGTGATTAATGCCATGAAATTTTTATTTTCATAGCGCGTATAGGACCAATTCTCTAAATTAACTCGCTGCATCCGACACTCTTCATCAAGTAAACTCTTGTAATAAGAATTAACTTAGTCTATATTGTTCCAACTTTTAAGTAAATGATTACCATTGCGAGGATTTTATGGCCAAGGGACCACGAGTTATTGTGACTTTAGAATGTACAGAAGCTAGAAAAGAGGGTGCTTCACCTTCTCGTTATACAACTTCAAAAAACAAAAAAACGACTCCAGAGCGTTTAGAAATGAAAAAGTATAACCCGAATCTTCGTCGTCATACTGTTCACAAAGAAATTAAATAATTTTCTGAATAAGATTTTTATGCTGAAAAGGGACTCTTTAAGAGTCCCTTTTTATTTCAGGTCAGTTGATTTCGTATTAAGAATTTTAAGTTCTTCTTTTTCAATTAAAACAAATGATTGTTTCTCATCTGATGAGAGAGCATAGGTATCACTTTTAACGACATTCATTGAGGGTATTTCTCCCTTTACACGTCCAATGACATAGGTACGTACTCCTTGCCCGGTTATGAGTTTGAGACTCCACGCTGGAAGCGAGAGTGTTTCTTCCATAAATGCTTTTTGCTCATTATTAAGTTTATCTAAAATGGATGAACTTTTAATTTCTTCAATTTTTTCAAAAAACTTTTTCACTTTTGTCTCTGATAACTGAACAGCGTTTTGATCAACCCAAAGACCCTCTTTTCTTATGAGCTTCAATCTTAATCCTTCCTCAGAGTAGATCTCTACAGATTGAAGCGATTCTGAATTAAGAGCGAGAACTTTAGATTCTACTAGTTGAGCAAGGTCATAGCTTTCAAGGGCCATTTCAATAGGATCAATTTGATAAATTTGATCCTGACCTGATAGTGAAAGATAGGCTGAGTTATCAATCGGATTTACAAGTCCCATTTTGATCTCGATATTTTTGTCGAGACTATTGGTAAAATTTAAAGTGAGGGTTGGATTATCCAAAGAGAAACTTGTGACATTAATCGGTTCAAGGCGATAAAAATTTCTTACTCTGATTGCACTTAATGCATCAATAATTCTTGAAACGACATTGCCTTTTAATTTGAGGGCCTGAGGTTCTAGCATTTGCCAAGGGCCTGTTAGATCTCCATCAGTGTCAGTATTCTCGAAAAGAAAAGTTCCATGCTTATTAGTTAACTTTAAGCTTTTAAGAAGTTTTAACTCCGAAATAGGCGCAGGATTCGCATAAATCTGAGCAATATCTACCTCAGGTGTTTGGGACTCAAAGACTTCAGCAAAGAGACCCAAAAAAATGAGAATAAAGAAGAAAAATACAACAAGGCCAGTAGAAAGAGAAGGTCTAAAAATTGATTTCATACTCTGATTATACAGGGATTAAATGCCAAGTGAATCGTCTTGTGCTTCGGCCGTAGTATTTTTAGTTCCAGAGATATTTGGTTCGATTGATTTTAAAAAGTTTCTAAGATTTTCTCGTTCTCCAGGAATTGAGAAAGCAAATTTACATTGAACCCTGTAATCGGGCTTCGTTGAACTAATGATCCTACTTCTCATGGCATAGTGATGACAGTAAGTGACATCAGCAGTCATCATGAAGTTTTTAGGAATCAAGAATTCGACTGTTACAG
>CAMAYW010000134.1 GCA_945862475.1 Bacteriovorax stolpii | reverse complement strand
TGAGATATGCTGAATCGAAAGGTGTACTTTTAGTTCATGCTGCTGGGAACTCGAATCAAAATAATGATACAGAAGCAAACTTTCCTAACCGTCAGGACAAGGCCAACAATAAAGAATTTTCTAATTGGTTAGAGATTGGAGCGTCTTCTTATCAGAAGGGATTAACTCTTCCGGCCAAATTTTCAAACTATGGAAAGAAGTCGGTTGATTTCTTTGCTCCTGGTGTGGATATACTCTCTACGACTCCAGATAATAAGTATGATTCTTACTCTGGGACTTCGATGGCATCGCCAACAGCTGCGGGGGTCGCGACTCTACTCCTGTCGTATGATACGAAAATGGATGCCGAAGCTGTAAGGGCCCTCATGATTGATACATCGAGGCGCTATCCGAATCTGAAGGTGAATCTTCCTGGATCGACCAATCCTGTTCTTTTTAGTTCTCTGTCTGTTTATGGTTCGATTGTAGATGCCTTTGAATCTTCTAAACTACTGAAATAATGAAACATGATAGAGGGTCCCTTTGGGACCCTCTTTTCTTTAACCTCTTATTAGTCAATCATTAGGACCTTTTCTATATCGACCGATAAGGTCATTGTGAGAACAGTTCTCCTCCTTCTTCTTATTTCTATTTCTTCTTGCTCAAATCTTGGGCCTCAAAGAAAAATCGCTTCCTATGAAGAGCCCAAAATCAAGATGGGTGAAGTGGATTTCACTCGGAGTAAAGTTCTTATTTATCCCGCTAAAGAAATGGAAGAAGATATTTCCTATTACCTTTATGTGGAGTTAAAAAATAGTGAAGGCAAGTATGTCGATTGTGATCAAAAAGATCTCGCCCTTAGAATTAAAGAGGGGAAAAAAATTGATTTCGATTTTCATCGTGCTTTAGTTGGCCGCTACTACTTAAAAATAGAGAAAGAAGAGGACGTTAAGGCGAAGAATATTGATCTTTATTACAAAGAGAAGGCACTTAAAGAGCAATTTAAAGTTCATTTAAATAAACCCCATAAATCAAACACGAAAATCACTCTCATCAGTAATCAAGAATATCGTCTGACTCTTAGATTAAGGTTTGCTGATAAAAACAATCATTCCATTGAATTACCTGAAGCTCCAGAGATCTGGATCGATGGGCAAGGAATCATTGAGGATGTAAAGCATTTGAAGGAAGGGATGTGGGAATTCAGCATTCTTATTCCGGATGAAAATCAGATCATGTACATCTCAGCGAGGGCCATGGGAGTCTCATTTCGAAATTTGTATCGTTTCCAACACATAGAGAAATAATTCCCGTTTTCAAAAGGTAGATTTTCCTCTTCTCAAAGGGTAAGATGTGGGCAATTTTTAGGGGTGATTTACTATGCGCACAAACGTATCAGAAACAGGGGGCACTTCAGTGTCTAAATCGAATCCAGCTTATAATAAAAAATTAGATCTTATCAAAAAACATAAGCTCACGAAGGCTGACCTTTCATGGTTTCTCAAAAACGTTTATCTATCAAGAAAAACGGATGATGCAGAAATCACGATGAAAAAGCAAAACAAAGCTTTTTTCCAAATCTCTGGTGCTGGTCACGAGGGGATTCTTTCTGCGGCCGCAAAAGTTTTAAAACCAAAGCATGATTATTTTATTCCCTACTACCGAGACCGTGCTTTATGTCTTGGCCTTGGAGTCACTCCTTACGAAATGCTTTGTCAGGCAAACGGAAATACTGGTGATACGGCCTCTCATGGTAGACAAATGCCGGCCCACTGGGGAAATGTAAAACTCAATATTGTTTCTAAATCCTCATGTACGGGAACACAATTTCTTCAGGCCGTGGGAATTGCGGAAGCTGGACTTCATTTAAAGAGAATGAATCTTAAAGATTCTCCCGTTTATCACGACCAAGAAATTGTCTACGTTTCAAGTGGCGATGGGACAACTTCACAAGGTGAATTCTGGGAAGGAATCACTACTGCTTGTGTGAATAAACTCCCAGTTCTCTTCATGATTGAAGATAATGGCTATGCGATTTCAGTTCCTGTCAGAGTTCAAACTCCGGGAGCTTCTATTTCAGTTGCCCTCGCAAATTTCCCTGGGCTTAAGATTTTTACTTGTGATGGAAACTGCCCAATCGATTCTTTTAACACCATGGTTGAAGCAGAAAAATATCTTCGAGCTGGGAATGGTCCTGTTCTCGTTCACGCGGAAGTGACTCGTCCCTATTCTCACTCTCTCTCTGATGATCACTCTTATTACCGAACCAAAGAAGATTTAGCTGATGAAGCAGCTAAAGATGTTTTTAATTCTTATCCAAAATTTTTAACGGAAACGGGTCTCATGACTTCAGACGAAGTGAAGGCCCACTTAGATGAAGCAACGAAAGAAGTGAGAGAGGCGATGACTCGTTCTCTTGAAACTCCTTGGCCAGAAAAATCAACTTTTAATGATCATTTGTATTCACCTGACGTTGATCCCACTTCTAGTGCGTTTGAAACGACTCCTACTTTTTCTGGTAAGGAAGATATTCCTCTCGCTACTGCAGTGAATATGACTTTAAAGTCAGAGATCAAAAAGAATCCACTCATGATGGTCTTTGGAGAAGATGTTGCGGATTTTACTGAAGTGGAAAAATACGACAACCCTGATCTTAAAGGAAAGGGTGGAGTGTTCAAGGTTACTCATGGTGTTCAAAAAGCTGGTCTTCCTGGGCAAGTTTTTAACTCACCTCTAGCTGAGGCCAATATCATTGGACGAGCGATTGGAATGGCGATGAGAGGCTTAAAGCCAGTGGTTGAGATTCAGTTCTTTGACTACATCTGGACTGCATATATGCAGCTTAAAAATGAAATGGCGACCACAAGATACCGCTCTGGTGGAGACTTTAAATGTCCCATGGTTGTAAGAGTTCCAATTGGTGGTTACCTTCGTGGTGGGGCCATGTATCACTCACAGTCGGGAGAGTCACTCTTTACCCATAATCCAGGAATCAGAGTTCTTTACCCATCAAACGCCCTTGATGCGATTGGTTTACTCCGAACGGCCATCCGTTGTGATGACCCTGTTATGTTTCTTGAACACAAGCATCTTTACTACCAAGGCTATAATCGCTCAGCTGATCCAGGTGAGGAGTACATGATCCCATTTGGTAAAGCTCGTATGGTGAAAGAAGGGAAGGATGCAACCATTGTTGCATGGGGTGCACTCGTTCAAAAGTCAGTTGAAGCGGCAAAAGAATTAGAAAAAGAAGGCTATTCAATTGAGATTTTAGATCCAAGAACAATTGCTCCATTTGATTTTGAAGCTGTTTATAAATCACTTAAGAAAACTCACAGACTCCTTATTTGTCATGAAGAACATAAGACATCAGGATTTGCTGGAGAAATTGCTGCCCGTGTGAATGAGGAAGCCTTTGAATCTCTAGATGCTCCTATTCTCAGAGTGTGCTCTAAAGATACTCACGTTGCTTATTGTCCAGATTTAGAGGAGGTTATTCTTCCTCAAACAAGTGATGTGGTCGTGGCCCTCAGGAAATTACTTTCTTACTAAAAAAAAAGCCCCGAATATCGGGGCTTTTTTTTTAGAATTTTATTCCTTTAAAAATCTTTTTACCCTGTTCCTTTAGTTTATCGATGCCTCCATTTTTTTGGAGCTTTTTAATCTCTTCTTGAATTCGCACTTCATTCTTTTTATAAAGTGCCTGAAGATCTCCAATGGATTTGAGATTACTTGTATTACCACCAAGAGCGGCCATGAGTTCTGCTTTCGGTTTATTAATTTTTTCATCAATCATGGCTTCAATTTTCTTTTGAGCTTCAGAGACTTTTGCTCCTATTTCGCGCTGAAATCCCTCCCCAAGTTCATTTCCTAGATTTGAAGAAAGTGCCATATTGAGATTTGAAAAGGTTCCGCTCGCCGTACCGTCGATGTTAATGACTGGAATATTATTCACGACGTTTGAGAGGATTTCTTTAGCGATTTTATTCTGTGTCTCGACAACAAACTTAGGCTTTGTTAGAGCAGAAATCCAGCTCATTTTAATGTCTTTATCCTGAAGAGAAGCATTAATGGTGGTGGATCCAGTGGCACCAGAAAGACCAAATTTAAGTTTATCATCATTCACAAACATTTTCTCAGGAACTTCAAATGAGTTCACTTCAATAAGAGCTGATTGACGTCCAACTTCTTTTGTAAAGTCAGCAGTGATCTTGATCTTGGCACCAGAAACTTTCGCTGAAGGGAAGTCTCCTTTCATAAGAAGGACAATGGGTTTTCCAATTTGTTTAGGAGATGTCGTAACGTTCGTGAGCTCTCCCGAGACGTTTCCAGAGAATGAGTCTGCTGTTCCAGTGGAGCTGATGGCAGCGCGCTTTAACCAAAAAAGTGGATAGCCTGCGGTGATGGGGAATTGATAACTTTTTCCCTCAGATCTCTTGGGAGGTACTACGACATCCTGATCTTGTTTTTTCTCAGGAAGATATTGCTCTGCCACTGCTTGATACTTTCTTGCTTTCACAATATAACCAGCAAATTCACCAGCAAAAAGATTCATCGCCATATCTTTGAAGTCCACCTTCGGAACAGAGAAGCGATCTTTTAAGGCCGCAATGTCTTCATTAACGAGAGTCTGTAGTTCAGCTGGGTACTGAGAAAGAGTTTTTACCTCTGCCTGAAGCTGCTTAGAAGATTTTTCTGCTTCTTTATACTGCTTCTCTACATCTTTTAGTAACTCAGAAAGTTTTTTTATCCCTTCAGCTTGTTTTAAAAAATTTTTCTCGGCCTTCACTATTTGGAGAGTCTTTTCAATTTCTTTTACTTTTGTAGTGTCAGAGAGTTCTTTCACTCTACCATCCCAGAATGTTTTTTTTGTATTAACATCAGAGATCATTGATTTAAGTCTTTCTTCTGATTTCAGTGTCTCTCGAATTTCCTGCAGTTTTCCCTCAAAGTCTCCACCTTCGAGAATCCCCATCACGTCCCCAAGCATGTTGCCGCCATACTTATTTTTTATCTGACTCATGACTTGGTGCTGGATTTCTTCCATTTTGCTAGGCGAAGCTGGCTTAGGAGGAAGAACGTATCCTGGTTTTGATCTTGGTTTTGAGATCTGAATATTATTAATACTCGCATCCTCCACCACAAACTTCATTCGAAGAAGAGCATCCCAGAGGTATTTAAAGTGAATGTTTCCGATCTCTAAAGAATTGTGAGAAGGCCTTTCGGGATTTGTGACTTGAAGGCGATTGAGATCAAAGGAGCCCTTTAGGAAACTCGTTTTGACTGACTCAACATTCACCTCGGCGCCATTCACTTCTGTCCCCACATATTCAAATAATTTTTTCATGTGGCCATCAAAGTAATAGGAGAAGTAGCCTAACGTGAGGGCTGAAATCACACCTACAGGTATAATCGCTTCAAAACGAATCGGACCTTTCTTTTTCATTTTTTTATCTTGTGTGTTTGTCATAATGATTCCTGATTATTTCCAGCTATATTGATCGTATTTGTAGTACCACTGATAAAATTTGGTAGCTTCGACGGCCTTCCAAACTTTAGTTTCTTTAAAGCGAGCAACAAAGATTTCACGATATTTCTTAATAAAGTACTGGCTTAATAAAAAGACAACGGGAGAGAGGAGAAAAGTCACGACAGCGGATCCCATCACAATTGAATTATTGAAGCGAGTAAAAGGAATAATCGGCATATTATAGAGAGTAGTGAAAACAGATTGAAGGGAATTCATTTCTAAAACCTTCGTCCCTACGGAATGAAAAAGAGGATCCAATAAAAACGCTATAAATTTGAAAAAGAAAGCAGTAACAAAGGCTGCACCGATCTGAATTCTAAAAAAGAATAGGATCAGAAAAACCAACAAGCTATGGAGAGAAAGTGTAGGAGTCATGCCTAAAATAAACCCACAAGTCATCCCTAAAGCGAGTGAAATGGTTCCGGTATCGGAGTTAAGTAACTTAATAAAAGCAAATAGTTGTTTGAGAATTAATCCCATGGGCTCTCCTTAAAATTTCCTAGGGTTAAATTCTAATTTCGAGGGAAGATTTTTGCTACAACTAAGAAAACAAAAGCAGGGCGTTAAGGGAAGTTACCCAACTGTCTGTATTAATAAGGAATCCCATCGAGCTTAGTCATTTTTACAGTGTTTCAAGCATGCCTTCGTATTTGGTTTATAATGCGAAAAAATTTGTTGGGGAGCCTCCATTGAAAACCGTTTTATCCATTCTTTTATCACTCTCTATTTGTGGTCTTTCCTATGCGGATGTTGGAGAGGATCTTCAAAAAAACTGCGAAACTCCCAGTGCTCTCATCGCTAAAGGTGACAAAGGAACATGCCGGGTTGTTGTGGCCCCAAAGAGTGTAGATAAAGAGGGTCTTTGTGAGGGAATTTTTTCCGGTAAGTTAAAGTGCCAGGTTCAGTATTTAAAAACAGCAGAAGGGGCGGCACTTAATCTTTTATGTGGAGATAGTAAGTCTCCAGTCATTAATCAAGATTTCACAGCAGACGTCACCGTTTTTAACAACCTTGCCATTGTTAGAGACGCAAAAGGTAAAGAAAGTATTATCAATGATCTCTATGAATACACTCTCATTTCAAGTCGTATGGTGGAATTAAGTCTTAAGGAAGACCAAAATCAACAAAGAACGGGGTCTATCTCTATTATTTTAGAGAAAGGAAAAATACCGTTAACAAATGTC
>CAMAYW010000133.1 GCA_945862475.1 Bacteriovorax stolpii | reverse complement strand
CGGAACCGCTATCCTGACTTTTTTTATCTGAAAAGGATTTTCTAACTCCTTGATCAAGACAAAAATGTAAATTTCGTTAATATAGTAGAATTAAACAACAGCAACAATGGAGATCACATGAAGGTAAGTTTAATCCTATCGATCTTATTTCTAGTTTCTTGCTCTCACGTAACAAAAAAGAAAAATAATGAAACGGCCTACTCACCAGTAGTTCGTTTTAGCTCTGAGGGAAAAAACTTTGAGGCTAAAGTGAATCTTCCTAAAGAATTTAAGGACAAAATTCCTCTTGTGGTTATTGTTCCAGAATGGTGGGGACGAAACGAGTATGTCCAGTCTCGATCTGACATGCTAAAAAAAGAAGGATTCGCAACAGCGGTAGTTGATCTTTACGGAGATGACAAAGTTGTTGAAACACCCACTGAGGCGCAAGCACTTGCAACTCCATTCTATCAAAAACCAGAAATGGGAGTCAGTTTACTAAGTAATTACATCTCCCTCTTAAAACAAGACCCGCATGTTGATGCAACTAAGATTTATGTAATTGGCTATTGTTTTGGTGGGACACAGGCCCTTAACTTAGCAAGATCTGGAGCAGATATCACTGGTGTTGTTAGCTTTCATGGTGGACTTGCATCAACTCTAAACTCTCAAGGAATCAAGGCAAAAATTCTTGCTTTAAACGGACTCGCTGATCCTATGGTGTCCGCAAAAGAGAGAGCTCAATTTGAAAAAGAGATGAAATCCCTTAAGGCCAATTACAAAGTTGTAAACTACAAAGGTGCTACTCATGCATTCACCAACCCAAATTCAACAGAGGTTGGAAAAAAATATAAGATCCCAGTGGCCTATAATAAAAAGGCTGATGAACAATCTTGGAAAGAGTTATTGAAATTTTTAAAATAATCATATTTCGATGGGCCCAGCAAGAGGCCCATCTCATTTTCCATTAAGTTCAAATTCGAATAGATTTTTAGTCGAACTTTGAAGAACTGTCCCTGGACCATTATATCTTTTGACACTTTCGAGAGTACTTATCTTCAATTTAACGACTGGTTTTTCAATTTTGTTTTGATAATACCGTGAATACTTTTTAAAAACTTGTTCCCCCGTTAGCATCACATCGTCTGACTGTGGCTCTATAAAAATGTAACTTGCTATTTCATCGGGTTTTTCTGGATTCACGAGTAAAGCATTAATAGCGTGATAAAAACCACTCTCCTCTTGAGATAAAGAAACATAATAAAGAGGAAGTTTGCAGGTATCACCTAAACGTTTCACAATAACTCCCCAGTCCGTTGCAATACTATCTAAATCAAAATCTTCAAGAGTGCTTACAAGGGAGCTTCTTTGAATATAAAGTGTGGAAGCAAAATTATGACAGACAAACTTTCCGTTTATGTAGGTTAACTCATCTGTAGAGTCTTCTTTTAAAAGAGAGGAAAGATCTTTGGGAACTTTGTCCTTAGGAGAAACTTTCACCATGCTGTCCATGTTTTGGGCGAATGCAATTGAGTAGAAAAAAAGTAAAAATAAAAACTTCATCATGCTTTATCGGAGTTTGACGAGAAATCTGAAAAAGACGACCAAAAAGATCGGAAAATGTAAGATATTTAAATTCATATTTTTTTTCTCTAACTTTCTTTCTATAATTTTTTCATTTCTTTAGGAATTTTCAAAATGAATATAATTCTTGTTTTTGTATGCTTTTTACTTACTTTTTCCGTTATGGCGGAAGAGAAACTTTCATTCAAAACGATCTTCACGGAAGTCCCCGCATCGAGTAAATGGGCCTTTGATAAAAGCTTTTCCAAAGAGGCTTTGCCCGCTTGGGGTGCTATTGCTGGCTCGTCAGTTGCTCTTTGGTACTATGATGAAAAAATCTATTCTGATTTTCAAAAACGTGGAAGAGACTGGGGTATTGGCAATGAGGATAATACGAGTTCAGCTGTCACTTTTGGAGGTCAAGAACTCCTGAGACTTCCAACCGACACCGGATCATTTCTTTATTTTTTGGGTGATGGATGGATGCATGCAGGTATTGGCGGAGGGTTTCTCATGAAGGGCCAAATCTCAGATAATGCCTACGCCTATAATACCGGTATGATGATTTGGCATGGAATGGTCGTCTCGACTATTTATAATCAAATTATCAAACGTTCCACTGGAAGAGAAAGTCCAAATGTTAGCACCAGTGAACGAGGAAGCTGGAATCTCTTTCCAAGTTTTAATGAATATAATTCTAAAACAGCGAACTACGATGCTGTTCCAAGTGGTCACGTTATGACAGCAACCCTCACCTTCACCATCATTAGCGAGAGATACCCAGAATATAACAAGTACACCTACCCTATAGCAGGTGTTTGGGTTTCTGCTCTCATGTTTCAGATGGTCAATAATGGAGTTCACTGGGCGAGTGACTACCCCCTAGGAATTGCCATGGGATATGTTTTTGGAAAGGCAGCTACTCAGATGACAAAAACTTCATCCACAGATTTAAAAGATGAAGAGAAAACGAGCTGGAGATTGCAGCCAACTTTTAACGGTATTTATGCCGTCAAAAATTTTTAAACCTTAAAAATAAGAGAAGAAATGATGTGAATCACTGCTGTCACATACATAAAAAACGTGAATGGCAAATGAAACGTATGCCAATAACTTAAGAGCCTTCGATAAGTGTCTTGATAAACGACATTTCTTTTTAGTTTTGAAACATATTTTAATCTTGTATCCAGCGAAGTCCCTCTGTATTCTTTTATGACAGACACTCCAAGTGCTACTTTTAAATCCCCAAACATTGATTTCATAACGAACATGGGAAGACCTGCGAAACTCACTCGCTCTTCTCCGTCCGTTCCGCCCATATAAGCAAACCCCTTGGCAACAATACCTTTTAGAAAGTCTTTATCAGATTCCTTATCTTTAGGAACGGCCCTCTTTAGGTCTGTAATCGCATTATCAACCATCTCCATATATTCTTTTTGTTTTTTTGCCGCATTAATATAAAAATATCGCCCTACAAATCCACTTGAAGCAGCAATAATCATGCTCCAAAAACTAATCGATACAATTCCTCTTACTTTAAAATCACTATGAAAAATAATAAAAATTGGACCAAGAACTCCAAAGAAAATATGAAGATTGAGCCAATGAGTAAGATTTCCTAAGCTTTTTAAAAAGGAAACTCTTTTTCGAATGATATAAAAATTAGTGAAAAGCATAATAACAAAACCAACGATCCCGTAGGTAAAACTCAAAAAATTCCCTGGATCAGTTGAAAGATCTAATTTCTTGTCGATATAGCCAAGAGATTGAAGATTTAAGAGGAAACTCGTAGAGGGCGAATAATTAATTGTTAAGTGCTCATAGAGGAGAATAAAAAGAAAAAACAAGGCTAAAATCATCCAATTTTTAAAACTCATAAAAATCCTATTTTCCTATTTTTTCACCAAATTTTGTTTCAATTTTAATCCCTAATTCAGCGAGCTGCTTATAGGGCTTGATGTTTCCAGCAAACACAAAAATAAAGTCATTGGGTATAACTTCTTGCTCACCTTTTGTATCAATCGTTATTTTATCCGGCTGAATGTCTTTAATGGATGTTTCATAACAAATTTCAACTAGACCCTCGTCCTGCATTCTATTAATTATGGTGACATTATCTTCATTTGTTCGAGAAAGTGCTTTACCTCTGACTAAAAGTCTTACCGTATTCCCAAGTTTTTTTGCTCCCAAGTACTGGGCGGCCTCAACGGCAGAGTTCCCCCCACCAACTACAACAACATGCTTTTTCTTGTAGGATTCAGGATCTTTAAGGGTGTAAAAAACTTTTGGAGAATCTTCATTCTTTAAACCGAGCTTCATAGGAAGCCCACCGGATCCCATGGCCAAAATAATTTTTTTTGCAGTCCAACTTCTTTTATCCGTCTCAATTGTAAAAAACTTTCCTTCGTCTTTATATTTCATAAATTTTGTACTGTTATGAATTTTGATTTTCGCTTTTTTGACGGCATCTGACCAAAAATCGAGAAGATCTTCCTTCGTCACTTTATTATTAGAAAACTTCATTTTACCTACAATCGGTAAATCGGCAGGATAACTCATAACAACCTTGTTACGAGGATAATTATTTACTGTTCCGCCAAACGTATTTTGATCGATGAGAACGTATGATACTTTCTTTTCAATTGCCGCAAGAGCAGCGGCCATACCAGCAGGGCCAGCACCAATGATAAAAAGATCAGTATCTGTTTTGGTTTTGGAATCTAAACTTTTAATCGCATGATAAGCGGCCCAACTTCCTTGCTTCACGGCATTTCTAATGAGCCCCATGCCACCTAATTCTCCAGCGATGTAAACGTTTGGCATGTTCGTTTCATAATCTTTAGAGAGATTCGGAATATCGATGCCTTTTTCAAGAGTTCCAAAAACAAGATCAATGGCATCCAAAGGACAGGCCCTTTGGCATTCACCATGGCCCACACATTTACTGCCATTAATTAGCACAGCTTTTCCGTCAATCATTTGAAGGATATCCCCTTCCGGACAAACAGCAGTGCAGGCCCCACAGCCTCCACATTTAGCAAGATCAATCACTGGATGCAGAGTGTTAGGAGTGTCAGTTCCGGCAGCTTTACTCTTGGCCATTTTTAGTTTTGCTTTCGCTTGTTTTTTCTCTCTTCTAAGAAAATTCACAAAGAGAAATGACAGCATGAGGAGTGTTGCCGAGATATAAAAATGCTCTACAAGAAACTCAATTAAAAACATAAAAAATGTTCCCTAAGACAGATTAAAAAGTCATAATCTTATTATACTCAAATTGATAATTTTAAACATGCGCTTATTGCTCCTTCTTTTCATTTTTTTATCCTACTCGAGACTCGCCTTTGGGGTGAAGTATCAAGGTCGTTTTTCAACGGGTGCTTTTTTATCTAATGAGACTCTCAACACAAAAGATGGTGATATTTATACAGGACAAGGAAACGACTTCTTAATATTTACTGGAAGACTTTATTTTTCCGCCCAAGAAATGGGAGAGAGTAACTTAGACACAACAGTTGATTTAAGAGATAAATATAATTCTTTTGAAGTACTCGACAAAAGATCTAAGACATTGGCAGCTAAACACACCTTTCAGGTCAGACAAATGTTTATTGGTAATACCTCTTCAAAGAGTGATTACCAATTTCAACTTGGAAGATTTCAAATTCTTCAGGGTGCTTATTCCTATGTTGATGGACTGAACCTGCAAAAAAAATTCGATAAAGATGTTTTAGGTATTTATGGTGGATATAACCCTGTTCTTCTGGGGAAAAATTATTTGGACTACAATGATAAGGCCATGACTTACGGAGCTTTCTACACGTATACTTCGCACACTAGAACTTGGAATAAGCATTTTCAAAACTCCACGGCCTTCGCTCAAAATACTTATGAGGGACAGACTGATCGCTCATACCTATTCAATAGTACCCTTTACCAGTGGCAATCAGGTGCTTATTTTTGGAGCCAGTTCTATTTAGACTTTATCCCAAGGACCTATGTCCAAAATGGCTTGATTTTCTTCCAACAACCGATTACTGAGAAACTCACAGGGAAATTAGGTCTCAGGGCCTATGATATCGTTCAATACCGCCGAGTTCAAAACATCCGAGAAAAATTACAACCAAGCCCTTATCAAGAAATTGAAACTGAATTCAGATATAAAATCCGTCCGGACATGATCTGGGATACGGATCTCTCAACTGGGGAGAGACAATTAGACGATTATAATTATCACCGCGTAAGAAACACTCTCTCCTTTCCAAGACTTTTTAGTAAAGAAATGGATGGAGGGATTTTTCACTTTTGGAGACAATCCTTTACGAACGTAGGGCATTTTGTTGGCGGAAGCATTGGTTATTATGCACGGACGATGGAGTATGATCTTTTTGCAACCTATGGAGAGGAAAAACAAACCGACAATTCTTTTCTTCACCCTCTTATTATCGAAGGGAACATGGCCTGGCATTTTTCAAGAACTCTTTTTTCCGCTCTCTCTCTTCAAGCAGCAAGAGATGAAAAATCAGACATTATGTCACTTTTCTTTAAATTGACCTATCGCTTTGGAAACACCAGTATCGCACCTATAAGAGACGGGGCCGCTCCAAGAGGTCGACTATGAAATCACTCATCATTATCATTCTTTTTGGATTGAGTTTAGTTGCTAGTGCCCAAGAAGGATTACTTAATAAACTTCTGGCACCTGGACCACTCATGGATGGTCACTCAAAACTTGAGGCGAAGGACTGCTTAAAATGTCACAACGTAGGAAAAGGAATTGATAACGGGAAATGCCTTGATTGTCATAAAGAGATAAAGCCTTTTGTACTTTCTAAAAAAGGTTTTCATGGTCTCACACTTCAAAACTGTATTGCCTGTCATTCGGATCATAAGGGCAAGGATTATGATGCTGTTGCTGTCGACGAGAAAACTTTTGATCATAAAAAAACGGGTTACATCCTAGCTGGAAAACACGCGCAGATTTCCTGCAATAAGTGTCACACAGCTACGAGAAAAGGAAAATACGTCCGCCCCAATGATACGAGATATTTTAGTAATTCAAATTCTTGTGTTTCGTGCCATAAAAAAGATGACGTCCACTTTTATACCGGTGAATACGCCAAGAAAGATTGCGGAAGCTGTCACGGACTAACGACTTGGAAAAAAGACGTTAAATT
>CAMAYW010000132.1 GCA_945862475.1 Bacteriovorax stolpii | reverse complement strand
TTTTCGTAAAATTTTTGGCCACCAATAATATTATAGGGAATCTGTGAAATACGTAGCTGATCTTCAAATGGTGGAACTTGAGTATTGGAGCGGTAGAGAATGGCCATTTCAGATAGGGCGATTCCATGCGACTGCAGTTTAATGATTTCTTCGGCAACAATCGCTGCTTCATGATCTGACTCCGCTGCGGCCCAGAGTTGAGGCATGTGACCTTCCATCTGGGAGGTCCTCATAGTTTTCTCTTTGCGATCCTTATTCTCTTTAATGACCTGATTGGCTAAATCTAAAATGGGAAAGGTCGATCGGTAATTCTCTTCTAATTTAATTACTTTTGTATTGTCGTATTGCTTTTCAAAATTAAGGATATTTGAAATGTCTGCCCCACGAAACCCATAGATGGATTGATCGTCATCACCAACGACACAAATATTTTGATGCGTCGAAGTCAACCCTTGAATCAGTGAAAACTGCAGGGCGTTTGTGTCTTGGTACTCATCAATCATGATGTACTTAAATCGCTCCGAGTATTTTTTTGCGACATCTGGAAAATTTTTAAAAAGTTTAACAACTAAAAAAAGAATATCATCAAAGTCGAGAGCATTATAGAACTGAAGTTTTTCTTGATAGAAGTGATACACGTATTCGGTTGCACCATCGTAGTTATTTTCAGGATCATAAAATTTACTTTTAGGGAACTCTTCTGCGGAAATACCTTGATTCTTAAGGTAACCGATTTTCGACATGATAATGCCGCGGTCATAAGACTTATTTGACCGATAATTTTTTAAGCCTTCCCTTACAATACTCATTTGATCAGCTTGATCATAAATCGTAAAAAGATTGTTGTAGCCCAGATGGTGAATATCTTCTCTCAAAATTCGAATTCCAAGGGAGTGGAAAGTAGAGAGTGTGATGCCTTTTCGTTGTCGTGAGTCGACGAGATGAGAGACCCGCTCCTTCATCTCTGCAGCTGCTTTATTAGTAAAGCTTACCGCAAGTATGTTTTTACCAGGAATTTTGAGATTCGTGAGCATGTGAGCAATGCGGTAGGTAACCGTACGTGTTTTTCCAGATCCGGCGCCGGCCAGGATTAAAACTGGGCCTTGAACCGTTTCGGCAGCTTCGCGTTGTTCAGGATTTAAACCATCTAGAGAAATCATGTGAAATGAGAATAAAAAAGGGGGGAGAATGTGTCAAAATCAAAAGACAAAAAAGACCTTACTTTGTAGACTATTTTCCATCTGTAAATACCTTTATTTGAGGCACTATGAAGTATTTGATCACATCCGCTCTTCCATACGCTAACGGACCGATCCATTTTGGGCACATTGCGGGGGTTTACCTTCCTGCGGACATTTTTACGAGACATAAAAAATTAAAAGGTGTGAAGGCCATTCATATAAGTGGCTCGGATGAGCATGGTGTTGCGATCATGCAGAATGCCCAGAAAGCAGGAAAAAGTTATCAGGAATACGTCAATGAATGGCATCAAACCCATAAAAGTCTATTTGAAAAATATGATATTAAGTTTGATTTTTTTGGACAAACATCGGCTCCTTATCACAAAGAGGAAACACTTGTTTGGTTTAATGACCTTTTGAAAAAAGGCTTAATTGAAAAGAAGGCCGAACAACAACTTCAGTGTCAGAGTTGTAAAAATATGCTCCCAGATAGATTTGTGGAAGGGGAGTGCTATGTTTGTCATTATCCTGAAGCAAGAGGCGACGAATGCCCAGATTGTGGGACTTGGATTGATCCATTAAAGCTTTTGAAACCCGTTTGTAAATTTTGTGGTTCAAAAGAGGTGAAGGCGATCGATTCTTACCAGTGGTACCTTATGCTTTCAAAAATGCATGAACCTTTTCAAAAGTGGTTTGAAACTAGAAAGCCCGTTTGGAGAAAAAATGTTGTTCCTTTTGTTGAATCTTTAACGAAGGATAATCTCGTCGATCGCGCCATCACTCGTGACCTGGACTGGGGAATAGACGTTCCACTTCAGGAGGCCAAAGGTAAAAAGATTTACGTTTGGTTTGATGCTCCCATTGGTTATGTCTCAAACACGAAAGAATTTTTGAAGCAAACTCAATCTAAAGAAGATCACATTAAAGACTGGTGGGGCTCAAAAGACGTCACCATCGTGAATTTCATAGGTAAAGATAATATAATTTTTCACTCGATTATTTTTCCAGTGATGTGTCTTGGGACTGGCTTTGTGAATCCTGTGACAGATCTTCCTGCCAACCAGTATGTGAATCTTGAAGGAAAGCAATTCTCAAAATCAAAAGGCTGGTATGTGGATGCTGATGAGGCGATCACACAGTTTGGTTCTGATGCTCTTAGATTTTATTTAACCTCACTCATCCCAGAAACCTCAGACTCTAGTTTTACCTGGAAAGGGCTAGAGCTTAAGATTAACTCGGAACTTGCGAACAATATTGGAAATTTCATTAACCGTGCGATGAAATTTTCGGCGAAAAATTGGCCTGAGGGAATGAAGGCGAATAGGTTTGATGCTTTCTTCAATGAGCATCTTAAGGGAGTAGAGGATTTCATCAAGGAATACCATGAGCTTCTTGATTCCTATCAAATTAAAAAAGGGCAGGAGCATCTCTTAAGTCTCGGATCAAAGGTGAACCAATTTATTACGGAGAGAGCACCTTGGACTGAATTTAAAACAGATCAAGAAAAAGCTGCTGAGACCATTGCCATTTCGACGGCGTATGTCCTCGTCATTGGAACATTTTTTGCTCCGTATTTACCTCAATTATCGAATTCTATTCTTTCGTATTTTGGTCTCACTTCAGAAAGTGAAGTCGTGAAGAAGATTTATCAAGGAGACATAAAAGCTCTAAGGGATTTCTTTGCACAAGACTTTAAACTTCAAGTGGAGCCACAGGGTTTAGTTCCCAAAATTGATCCGAAGCTAATTGAAGAATTGGATCAAAAGTTAAAAGAGAAGGGAGCTAATCTCTAGTTATCGCTTCCATTGTGATAGCGGGGATCAATTTTAATTTTAAAATTGTCTCTTGGATTGGCGGGATCAAAAATAGGTTGATCCCAGTTTTTTAATATTTTACCTGTTTGAGAGTCAACTAGGACTCTAAATGAGATCTCTTCGTTGTTCGGTTTTTTCAAAGTCACAATGACAGATTCAACAAAGAGCGACTGGCCATCTTGAGTCCAAATAAAAGAATCCACACTTTTTAGTTGAACATCTTTTACTCCATCACCACCTTGAGAACGAATCGTTTTTTCTAGCTCCTCATCCCACTCTGTCGAGTGTCGGTTTGAGAGTTGAATTTTAGACAGCGATTCTTTTTCTTTTCCAGGGGGAAGGCCAATAACTTTTCTTCCATCAATTTTAAGATTCTCAACGTCGATTTCATATTTTTTCAATTCTTTTTTTTGTGTTGAGATCATTGGTTGCGAGTCATCTTTTTTTTGACCGAAGAATATATAAGTCAAAATAAAAAACATGAAAATGATCGTGATTATTTTAAATGATCGACTAGTCATTGATTTCAAAATCAAAATTAATAACTTTAAAAGGCTTGTGTCCGTTGTAGTCGGAGTCTATAAAGTCATCATTGCTAAAGTTACCATCTGTGTAGCAATCAGAGCAATTACTGAATCGAGCACGAAGGCGGCAGCGAAATTTTGTTCCTGGTGGAATCCATTTATTGACTTCCAAGAGAAGTACGTTCCCGATGTTAAAGTTTCCTTCTTCTGAAATTTTAGCAACGGATTCATAGTAACTTTTTTGCGGTTCTATTTTCGAATAGAAAGCTTCATTAGCACCAGGTAAGAATCTAACTAAGCATTCATGAGGGTTGAAGGTAAAGTCTTGATCACTCACGGCGGAAGTTGAATACCCTAAGCAGTCCTTATCGAGAAGGCTTAAACCTTGCTTCTTTCTGTATTCATTTTGAGAAACCCATTTAGATGTTTCTCCCTCTTCTGAGAGAACCATACAAACAGGTGCAGCAGCTGATAAAGGGAAAGAGTTTGTCGAAGTGTTTTTTATAAGTCGATTATAATTTGTCTCAGTACTCGCGCAAGTTCCATTCTTTTCTCCACCTTGTTCTTCAGTGGTTATAGAATCGATCACACAAGGCTTGAAATGACCAGTTTGAGTTTCTGTTATATGCACATGGTCCCAGTCTGTGGCGAGTAGTTGAACACCGGCCATAGTACTGTTTGAGTTATTGAGAAGATTTGGAATGAGTCCTAGAATCTCACCTGGAGAAATTCGAATGTTATTATTGTTATAAATTGTTCCTGATACATTAGGACTTGTTGGTACTGTGAATCCTTTATAGAGAAGCTCCTTCAGAACGGCTTCCATGTCGGTACCATTGTCAATAATATAAAATCCTACTCGGTCAGGGTTTTCAGTTGTACGAGTCGATAGTTCTATAAGCTCTTTTGAAACCAGAACGGATTTTCTTCGATTGTTTTCTGAAACGGGAGTCAACGTTGGTGTGGCGTATTGAGATACAACATTTTTAATGTTTGTATTTCTATTCTTCGTAGAGTTTCCATTGTCGTTGTAGGTTTTAAATAATAAAAGGCCATAATCATCCAAAAGTTTTTCGGATCTATCTTTGGTAAAGAGCGGGCACAGTCCCTGTCTAATCGTAACTTGCGGATTGTAGAAGGAAATATACTTATTGATATTTTTTGCAAAAGTTTGAAAAAATCTTCGGAATGTAATTGGATTATTAAACTGCGACCATAAAAATGAGTTGGTGTCATCTAGGTTCACAAAAAAATTATCTGCTCCAGTGAGAGGAATTGAAAAATTATTCATGGCCCCATTATACCCATCTACTCCTCTGGCATTCAGATCACCAAGTTCACTCAGTGTTTCAGATAATAATAGAAGGACCATGGAAGTCGCTTGATCATGACCGCCGTCTTGTTGAGTTGTGAGGGAACAGCTCGTTTTTAACTCTTTTGTAAGAGCAACTAGATAGTGAGAAACGATTTGACCTGCGTAGTGGACATCTTCAAATACAACATCAGGATTATTTGGATCATATAGAAGAAATTGAGGGTAAGATAGTCGTCCTTCAGCTGTCTCCTCAATTCCTGGAATACGATGAAGGTCATCTGATTCTGTAAGGGGTCTCGCTTGTTTAGCAATTTTACCGAGGGCAAATTCTCCGATGCGCTCTCTCTTATTCATCATGTAGCTAAAATAGTCGGCAACGCCTTCACCAATGGATCCTGCTTCATCATAACCCAGTCCACCTAAGTTTGAACGAAGGGGATGGTAATTTGTTGAGTTCACTCCATTCCTTAGATTCATCATAAGAGCAATATAGGCGTGGCCCAACTCGTGATAGATGATACTAGGGTCCTGGATAAAATAAAAACCTGGATAATTTTTTAGACCACCAAAACAAAGTGTCGGGCCAGTTGGATTAAACGAGGCGTTTCCTTCAAGATCACATTGTGAGTAGGTCGTAAGATAATCAAAATTAAATATTTTTTTATCAATACTCGACATTGCCTTAAACCAAAAAAGTTTCGAGCCCATAAGATAGGAAGGAATCGATCTAGGCTCACCATAGGAGTCTAGGGTCATGGCCTTTTGATAAGCAAAATTCAATTTTTCATGAAACACTTTATTAGCTAGATTCACATGATACAAAGAATTCACTTGATAAAATTCTGATGAGTCAGTTGGAAAGATATAAGTTCCATCAGCTTTTCTTGGAAGAGGTTGGGTAGAAGCCGATGCTTTTGAGAGGGAGCGCACGCAATCGTTTATCGTCACACCAGGTCCATAAAAATTCATCGTACAGTTTCCTGTGAGAGAATTATTAGGAGTAATGAGTTTTGCAATGGGATTCAAAAAAGATGCCATCGACACATTACGAGGTCCGTAATTCGGTCCACCAAGAACATACGGACTATCTTCGTAAACATAGGCCATGCCAGTAAGGGAACCGTCATTCGCCATCACACTGCTTTTAGCATTTTTAGGAGTCAATTCAGTTGGATTACAAGAGGCGAGGAGAGTGAACACACATAACGCATGAACTAACTTCCATGCAGTTCTTCTATTGAGCGAGAGTTGTATCATCCGGTGACGTTCAACATTCATACTTAGACCTTGTCGGTTGAGAAGGTAATATTCTCAACCGACTATTGGGGTCGGTTACTGACCTTGAGTTCTCCGTAATTCTTTATTAAATGTGTCAACTGCTCCCATCCATCCCTTCGGAGAATCTTCACGACCTGAGTTGTTGGCGGCGGTACACATGGCTGGGGTTGTTCCAATTGATCGATTTTTCTTTTTGTTTACAACCATTTTTGCCAAGGCGTTGAGTTCGATGCATTCATTTGTAACCCAGACTGTTTTACCTTCATCATTTGGTTCGGGTTTTTTTGTATTTTTCTGGGCGACGCACCTTTTGAATTCTCTACAAGTTGATGTGATGTCACTACTCTCGCTAACTTGAGTAGGTGTTACATCTGTAGATGGATTGGACTTATGTGGATTTTCATCGTCATATTTTTTTTGATGTTTTTTTACAATTTCATTTATCTTTTTAGGTTTTTCTTTCAAAAAATTATTTAATTCTTTCTGAACGGAATCTTTAGCGTCCTCATATTCATATTTTGTTTTTTCTACTTTTTCGCGATTCATAAGTTTAGTGTATTTTTCAATTTTTTCTTCATATTCACTTATTTTTTTATTAATTTCTATGTAATTTGGATCATTCTGTACTTCTTCACTTTC
>CAMAYW010000131.1 GCA_945862475.1 Bacteriovorax stolpii | reverse complement strand
CTTCTCTTTTTATTTTCCCCGCTTCTTTCACAGAAACTTCTCTACCTAAAACGATTCGATCAGCTCCTGCTTTTTTCCAAAGCATTGCCGATTGTGAATTGAGCGTAGAGGCTTGAGTTGATATATGAACTGGAATATTTGAGAATTCTTTTACTGTTCTAACGACCCCTAGATCAGAAACAATGACTGCGTCTGTTCCGATTTCACTTAAAAAAGAAACAAACTGAGGCAATTCTGAGAGATCTTTGTCATGGAGAAAAGAATTCAAAACGACGTAAACCTTGGCACCCCTCTCATGTGCAAACGAGATCCCTTCTCTAAGCTCATCCAGAGTAAAATTCTCAGCTGCTGTTCTAAGACCAAATTTTTGGCCACCAACATAAACGGCGTTTGCCCCGTAAAGTACAGCAACCTTTAATTTGTCCAATGACCCAGCAGGGGCAAGTATTTCAGGTAAATTTATCGATTTCATAGGAGGCTTGTTTACCAAAAATCAGTCGTAAGTTAAACTTTAACTACAGAATTCGTTCTCAAAAGGTCGTAGGTTTGAAAAAAATTCTCTCTAGTATAGTGATCATTGTCTTTGCTGGTGTTGTAACTTGCGGATTTCTCGTTTGGCAAAGGTACGAGGCAAACCCAGAACAGATTGTTCCCTATCCGTATTTTCATAATTATTCCGTAGAACCGATGAAGCCCGAAGCTCCTATTCTTATTATTGGCGATAGAATGGGTGAATATCTAAGTCAATTTAAGGTCAATTTAGCAGAAACGATTTCAGTTAATCTGGCAAAGCCCATAAAGATTCAGTCAATCGCCAAAAAAGGACATGCCCTTCATAGAACTCTTCACCAGTTAAAATCACTCGTCCAATGGCCTCAAATTATTATCTATCAGGGGGGATCAGAGGAATTCAATGAAACCAAATTCTTTCCATCACAAATGTCGAAAATAAAAGATAATTTTAATCTTTATAAAGACGATCGTATTGAAACAATCCTCATATTGTATCCCTGGCTCTCCCGCATCGTTTATGCGCCAGTTAATCGAGTTCCCATCTCTCAATCTCCCGTTCTGGTGGAATACAACCAATTGGACTATTTAAAAAAACTAGAGACGGAACTTCTTCTTTTTGAACAGCAACTTGTAGAGTTGGTCAATTTAACAAAAAACAGAAATAGTCTTTTGATTGTAACCACAACACCAATTAATCTTGATGAACCACCTCGAAAAATTTGTGATTTCACGTCGACAACTGAGTTAGAAGTGGAAATCAAAGATCTTCGTGAAATGCTAAAGGCCAATAATCCAAAAGAAGCTTATAAAAAAAGTGGTGACTTACTTCAGAAATACACTGGGAACGGAGATCTCCTTTATATTCATGGTCAAATTTCAAAAAGGCTCGGATACCTCGATGAATCAGTGGATACACTCTTGAATTCATCTGCATTTGACTGCCAACCATGGAGGGCGACTCACTTGCAAAATTCAATCATTAGAAAGGTTGCCCGAAACCATCAAGTTATTCTTTTCGATTTTGCGAGGATGGTGGAAAACGATTATTTAACTGGGCCTACATTTTTTGATGAGATTCACCCTCAAAACTTGTACTATGAGAAGGCCATGGAACAGCTTGGTCTCGTCATTAAAGGTGTTTTAAAGTTATAGGTTAACTCATGATTGAACAATTGCATTTATCTCTTGGTGATGTCGTTTGCAAAGAGGGTGAAAATTCAAGTGATCTCTATTTTCTAAAAGAGGGTCAGCTTCTCATTTGTTCAATTGTCGGGACCCAAGTCAAAGTCTTTGGTCGAATAAATGCTGGAGAGTTCGTAGGTGAGCTCTCTTTTTTCGATGAAAAACCTAGGGCAGCTCATGTCGTAGCGACTGAAAAAAGCCTAGTTTATAAGATAACCACCCAAGAAGTGAGAGATAACCTTCCTTTTTGGTTTAAGGAAGTTGGAAAAGCACTTACTAAAAAAATTAGAGCATTAGACAGCGTTGTCCAAGAATCGAATATTCGAAAAACGAGTATGGAAACTCACAAACAACTTACAATTGAAGAACAAAGAAAAATTCTCTCAAGCCTCAATAAATAACTACTTAAAATTGTGTCACCTTGACCCCTCGCTGGTACTCTAATGTCACCTCTTAGTGCCATTTTATCTAGCATAACGTCAGAAAAGTAGGTTTTGACCTAGACACAATTGGCACGCTAATCGCAATAAAACCTTTAGGAAAGGAAGTTGGACAACAAGGAGGTTGACCATGAAATCACACATTTTGATAGGACTTATTCTTCTGTTTCTTTCGGCCTGTGCCTCTCAAAACGGAGTAACAGTTAAACAAAATGGCCAGCAAAATGAGAGCGAAGACCAACTCGCCCAGGTTCTGGACGCCCACAGTTCAAGAATTCGTTAAAAAAATTGCCTGTTCCGGAAAAACTGTTTTTTAACTTGTGAATTTTCATTTATATTGCGAGTAGAAAAAAACAGTTTTCCGGAGGGATTTTTAGTTGAAGACTCCATCACAGAACTCTACACGTTTTCATAATTTAGACTCCATCAAAGAATGGACAACCAATGATGCTGATGAAATCTATCAGATTAGTCGTTGGGGAGAGGGTTACTTTTCAGTAAATGAAAAAGGTGACCTTTGTGTTAATCCTACTCAAACCAAAAATGGTCCCGTCATTAACATGATGGAAATCCTCGATGAAATGAAAAATAAAAATATTTCATTTCCTGCGGTGATCAGATTCCACGATATCCTTCGCTCTCAAGTAGCAAACCTTAATAAAACATTCCGCTCATTGATTGAGGAAGCAAGATTCACTGGTTCTTATTACGGCGTTTATCCCATCAAAGTAAACCAGATGAGAGAAGTAGTTGAGGAGATTGTTGATGCAGGAGCCCCTTTTAATTACGGTCTAGAAGCAGGTTCAAAACCTGAACTTCTGGCTGCACTTGCTATGAACTCAAATCAAAACTCTCTCACCGTTGTGAATGGCTACAAAGATCTAGATCTTTTGCGCCTTGCTCTGTTAGGTAATCAACTTGGAAGAAAAGTTATTGTCGTTATCGAAAAATATTCTGAATTAACTGACATTATGAAACTCTCCCAAGAAATTGGTGTTGAACCTATGATTGGCCTCAGAGCAAAAATCGCCACAAAATCTTCAGGGAAATGGGCAAGTTCAGGTGGAGATTATGCAAAATTTGGTCTAACCATTACTGAAATTCTAGAGGCAGTAAAATACCTCAAATCAATTGATAAAGTTCATTGCCTTAAGCTCTTTCATTTTCATATCGGATCTCAGATTCCAGATATTAAAACAATCAAGGACTCCATTTCTGAAGGTGCAAGAATCTATGCCAAACTCTACAAAGAAGGAGCTAAATTAGAATACTTCGATGTCGGTGGTGGTGTTGGTGTAAACTACGATGGAACTCGATCTAACTCCCCTTCTTCAATAAATTATACAACAAGAGATTATGTTGCAGATGTCGTTTATATGCTAAAACAAATCTGTGACCTTGAAGATGTGCCACATCCAAATCTCGTGTCTGAAAGTGGACGTGCCATTACGGCCCACCACTCATGTGTGGTGACCAACGTGTTTGGTGCCCTTGAAATGGGATCTGAGGACTTCAATACTGACAAAGTCATTAATGAAAACATCCTTGTAACAAATATGCGCGAGCTCTCAACTGAGCTCTCTGAAAAGAATTATCAAGACGTCTATAACGATGCCACCAACATCAAAGAAGAATCTATATCAGCTTTCAAATTTGGCATCCTTAGCCTTGATGAAAGAGCAAAACTAGAGACACTTTTCTGGAGAATCTGTAAAAAGATCGTCCAGTTTGCTTCTCTTGATGAGTATGCTCCCGATGAGATTCTTCAGCTGAAAAATCAAATGGCATCTCAGTATATGTGTAATTTTTCGATTTTCCAGAGTGCTCCAGATACTTGGGCGATTGGACAGATATTACCAGTCATGCCGATTCATAAGCTAAATCAAAAACCAACAGAGCTATGTACGCTTGTCGACATCACCTGTGATTCTGATGGGAAGCTTGATACTTTTCTTTCAGCAGATGGACCAACAAATACCGTTCCTATGCATAAATTGAATGGAGATGACTATTTTATCGGTTTATTTATGACAGGCGCCTACCAAGACATTATGGGAGATAATCACAATTGTTTTGGAAGACTTAATGAAGTTCATATTTTCTGTGACGATGATGATCCTACTGATTTTTATATCGAGGAAGTCATTTATGGTAATAAAGCTTCCCAAGTTCTCTCTACCCTTCAATACAACCCAGAAACTATGGCGCAAACACTTAAGGGTGCCATCGATACTCAAGTGAAAAGAGGAAAAATCAGACCACGTGAGGGAGTAGATCTCACAGATTTTTATGAGAGCTGCTTAAAGAGTTACACCTACCTAAAAAAATAAATATGGCCCCTTAGGGGCCTTATTTATCTTCATGACGCTTTTCTAAAAATAGAATCAATTCTGTACTTAAGAACATTGTAAACGCCGTATAGAAACACCATACAAGAAATATAAATAATGTTCCAGCCGCTCCGTAGATAGAAGTCGTTGCAATATTTTTAAAATAGATGCCTAAAAAATAATTTCCGAAAAGAAAGAAAAACGCTGTCAGTAAAGACATTGAAAAGGCTTTCCTCTTAGGTGGTCTAAAAGATGGCGAAAAATAATGAAGTGACCAGAACATACAAATAAAAATGAAAAAGTTAAAAATATGAAGAGCATAATCCAAAAAATAATGAGAATTATTCTCAAAGAAAAAAAGTTTTAAAAGGCCTGGAGCTGAACTAGCAAGAATAAGAAAAAAACTTGAAATAAACACAATAAAAACAGCAAAAAACTTTTCTAAAACTTCATCCCAAATAGATCGATCGTTCCTTAAATCTTGAAATCCATAAATAACATCAAATGAATATCTTAGTTGAATAAAGACAACAGATGATGTTACAAAAAGAAGAAGCAAACCTATAAGACCTGACAGTGAACTCAAATTCATTTCATCTTTTACATTTGAAAGAATCATTTTAACTAACTCACCGGCTTCTGTTGAAAGACTTAATGAAAAAACTTGAATGCGTTGACTCGTTTCTTCACCTAAAAGAGATGAAAGCCCCAAAATAATTAGCAAAAAAGGGGCAATCGCTATTGCGGAGTAATAGGAAACTGAAGAGGAAAGAAGAAATAGATTGTCCTTTCTCATCTTCTGAAAAAAAAACTTTGATTTAAGTATCAGATGATCTTTGAGATTTTTCATCTTGTGCCATCTTTAAGTACTGTTCTTTATAGACGAGATAAGATTTATAATGATTCGAAATCTGAAATATTTCCTCTGGAGTCAACGCTCTTTCAACTACGGCCGGTCTTCCTTTAATCATACTTCCCGCAGGAAAAGTTTTATTAGGAGTCACCATTGACCCCGCAGCGACGAGACAATTGTCCCCTATCACGGCCCCATCCAAAATGATCGCTCCCATACCAATTAAACAACCATTTCCAATTTTGCAACCATGTAAAACGACACTATGACCGAGAGAAGTATTTTCACCGATTGTAAGTGAATTATGTTCCGTGACATGAAGCATACAAAGATCTTGTATGTTTGTATTTTTACCAATTCTAATGAAATTGACATCCGCCCTAATCACCGAGTTGTACCACACACTCACATGATCACCCAGTTCCGCGCGGCCAATAATTTTTGAACCGTCCGCTGCAAAAACTCTTTCTCCAATTTTAGGTGTAAAATCAAAATAATTAGTAAAAATCATTTGCCTCCCTTGAGAACACCTATTGCAAAAGAATTATTTGGAAAAAAATGTGGGACTAAAAATTGAATTTGCCCACCTTGTCTGATAACTTCTTCTGCTAATTCATTCAAAATATCAACTGAAGTTTTGGTGTTTTTTTTATGAATCACGTACTCACCCGTATCTAAATTAAAACTTCCCCAAAGTTTTTGTTCTGAAGGAATAACGAGATGATCAATTTTTCCATTTTGGATCGCCTTAATAATGTCTCCCAAGTCTGTTAAAATCAAATTAGATTTTGTTAGACGCTTCAAGCGGTCTTTAAGTTGGGATGAATAATAGTCAGTAATTGCAAATCTAAATTTTTTACATTTTTCTTGAATTTCAATGCAAGTTTTCTCAAAAAGATCATCATGAAACTGAGTGATCATTCCAGATCTTTCACCAAAAAATCGAAGAAAGATTGTCTTCATTTCCTCAAGACCAGTAACCACGACGGGTAAAGATTCATAAAGAGTCATTTCCTTTATTCTGAGAGCAATTGTTCTTATAGCAAGAATTGTCTTATAAGGAACAAGCCCAAGGTACTGGGGAGCATAAAGTCTGGATGAAAATGAATTGAAATTTTTTGGTAACTGATCGAATTCGTATTGTTGAATGATTTCAACATGCTGAAAATCACCTCGATAAATTTTAATATCGTAGAGAGAAACGTTTACAAGTATAAATTCAGGATTGATGAAAAGTTCTTCTAAAACGGGCCTTACATGGAAGGTTTTCCCAACGATGCAATATGGATCAATTTTATTTTGAACAGCTATAAAACCCTGCAATTCTTCTGAGATAAAAAATCCATGAGATTTACCAGGATTCGCCTTTGAAATCTTTTTAATCTGAAGACGATTTTTTTCCAAAATTTTAGATAACTTTTTTTTATCTTGAATTTCTAGTTGTAGCTGCATTTCATCCAGAAATGATTCAA
>CAMAYW010000130.1 GCA_945862475.1 Bacteriovorax stolpii | reverse complement strand
GAAAAAGATTAACGAAGTTAATTCAGACAAAATCGTAGAAATTGCAAAACAAAAAGACCGATCAGAAAAAGACATGTTGAATAGAGAAGAGCAATTTAATCTTGAAAAAACAAGATATGAATCTCTTATCATGACTGAAAAGAGCAGCGCGAAGCTCCGTATGGATCGACTAAAGGAATCTTTCAATAATTCTGTCGCAAATATGGAAGAAAAGCATAAGCAAAGCATGGATGAAATTAATAAAAATTCTCATCAAGATAAAGCTGAGTTTATAAAATCAGTTAATGAAAAACGTGCTGAAGAAGTCTTTAACATGAAGCGTGATTTTACCAAGATGATGGATATGACTGTGCAAGATTATGAGCAACAGTTGGCCCTTCTTCAGAGGGAAAATGAAAACGTAAAAATTGCACTGAATCAAAGGATTGAGGATTTGTCTGATAAATATGAAAAGCAAATAAACTCAGAAAGGGCTGCATTTAAAGATCGCCATGATGCTGACATCAAGAGCCAGCAGGTCTTAATGGATGAAAGGGAAAGTGAGCTTAAGAAAAACATTTCTCAGCTCTCGATAAATTATCAAAGAAAGATTGATAAGATGATTGTTGAAAATGAAACAAAATTAAAGTTGATTACCAATGAATATGAGAATAAATTACAAGACGAAAGATCTTTCTCTCATAAAGAGATGTCTCAAAAAGATGGATTACATATGGGAGAAATTGCTCGTTTGAAAGAGAATTTTGAAAAAGAAAAAAGAAGGCTTGTGAATACTTATGAGGGGCAAATCGAAACAATTAAGAACAGTCACAAACAACAAATCAATCAGATTAATGACTATAAACGATTAAGCTAATCGTTAAAAGAATTACCTATGTCTATCCGTCGCGCGAAAATTATTGCGACCATAGGACCTAGCTCCAACACTGTTGAAATGCTAGAAAAAATGATCAAGGCGGGCATGAATGCTGCCAGGATCAATATGTCCCATGGTACTTATGATGCTCATGAACAATCTATTAAGAACATTAGGCAAGCTTCACGTAATGTAGGAAGAGAAGTTGCTGTATTGTTGGATCTTCAAGGTCCGAAAATTAGGGTCGATAAATTGCCAGAGCCATTACAATTAAATGATGGCGATATTTGGGTGATTGGACCTTCGCATGTCAAAGACCAGTATCCTGAGTATGCGAGTAATTTTATACCCACTATCTACAAGAATTTAGTAAAAGATGCTCATGTGGGGGCCAGAATTCTTTTTGACGATGGTTTACTTGAAGCTGAAGCGATTGAAAAAGATCGTGATGTCCTTAAAATTAAAGTTATTGTTGGTGGAATTTTAAAATCTAATAAGGGAATTAATTTACCCTACGTAAAAGTATCAGCACCGAGTTTTACCGATAAAGATCGCGAAGATCTCATCTTTGGACTTAAGCAAGGTGTGGACTACGTTGCCCTGAGTTTTGTCAGAACGGCTGAAGATATTCTTGAAGTAAAATCACTTCTTCATCAAATGAAAGTGAATATTCCCATTGTTTCAAAAGTTGAAAAGCCTGAGGCCCTTGATAATATGGAAAGTATTATTCAGGCTTCAGATGCTATCATGATAGCCCGTGGAGACATGGGAGTTGAGGTTGGTAATCATCTTGTTCCAAGTATTCAGAAAAAAATGATTAAAGCTTGTAATGAGCTTGGAAAACCAATTATTACAGCGACTCAGATGCTTGAGTCGATGATTACAAATTCGAGGCCTACAAGAGCGGAAGCAAGTGATGTTGCGAATGCTATTTGGGATGGTACAGATTGTGTGATGCTCTCTGGTGAGACAGCTTCTGGAAAATATCCCATTGAGGCGATTCAAATTATGGGGCAAATTGTAGAGGAAGCTGAAAAAAAACCAGCTGAAAGACCTCTCCTTCGTCACATGAATATAACGAGTGTTACTGCATCTGTTCAAGTTGCTGGCTCGATTGTAGCGGAAAAAGTTAATGCACGATGGATCATTTCTATTACTGAGGGAGGAAATTCTTGTCTTAAAATGACTAGATTTCGTCCGAAGACTCATGTCCTAGGTGTGACCAATTCTATAAATGTTATCCGTAAGATGTGCCTCTACTGGGGGATCTCTCCATACTATTTTAATATTCACGAGGATAGTGATCTTACTCGCCTCGAAGGACTCATGATTGACAAGCTCAAGTCAGAAGATTTGGTAAAACTTGGTGATAAAGTTGTTGTTACCGTTGGAGATGGAAAATTTTTCAGACAAGGCACAACTAATTCAATACGTGTCGAAACTATTAAAGATGTTCCAAAGGCACTCAAAAACACAGATCAGGATTCTATCCAGGAGGTGTCTTTTGACAGGGGAAAGTTCTTACTTGATACATCGATCTGTGCTTCATGCCAGGCGTGTATCAATGTTTGTCCATTTGATATTTGGACGACATCTCCTGAAAACAATATGGAAACGAGAATCAATCAGACTAAAGTCAATAAGTGTACGATGGATATGGCGTGTGTTGAAGCTTGTCCAACGGGTGCCATAGAAATTATACCCCTTCATTCATGAAAGTTTCTCCAATCCTGAACAACGATTTTTTAAAAGATCTTGGCGTTCTAGATTGGGGATATACTGAGGACCCGATACCGGTCTCTCTTTCACATTTTGAAAAATGGGTAGATGACTCTAAAAATAATCCATTAAGCTATCTCAGTGATCACAGAAGACATCTTCGTAGGGACATTCGGAATGTCTATCCTGAATTTCAATCGGCACTCGTTTTTTTGTTTTCCTATCAAGAAGTAAAAAAGTGGATGATTGAGAATTCACACCATGAAGTAGCGGCCTATAGTCTCGGTTTTGAAGGGGAGGATTATCACTATTCTTTAAAATCAAAATTGGATTTGATTTCAAAAACATTGAAAGTGGATGGATTGGAATTTTTTTATTCACTAGATGCACAACCTATCCTGGAGAGAGATCTCGCCTATAGGGCCGGTTTAGGTTGGTTTGGAAAAAACTCCATGCTCATTAATCAGAAAGAGGGAAGTTACTTTATTATTGGAAGTCTTCTTTTGAACAAAACTCTTCCAATAGAGCATCATGGTGTTGACGCGGATCACTGCGGTACTTGTACGAGTTGTGCTGATGCATGCCCAACTCAGGCGATTGATTTAGAATCAAGAACACTCCTGGCTTCGAAGTGTATATCCACTTTTACCATTGAAGTTTTTAAAGAAGAGACTCCTCCGCTCGGATTCGAAAAATCACGCGGGGAAATTTTTGGATGTGATATTTGCCAGGATGTCTGCCCTTGGAATAGAAAACCACTATCAAAAATTCAATCAAAATTAAATTTGAAAGAAAACTACCTCTTCTTATTAGATTGGCTTTATCACTGGCCGAAAGAGAGGCTAAAAGAAATGATTGAACAACAAACCAAAAGAGGATTTAGAAAAAAACTTCTTGGGACTCCTTTCGATCGACCAGGGAGGGATGGATGGTTAAAAAATATAAAATTTATTTCCAGCCCAACTGATCCTTCAAAAAAGCATAGAGATGAGGAGTTGCAGTCGCCGGCTCATGATGAGGAAGACGTTTAGGACGCTCCCAGGTCACTACATTTCCATTCTTCTCAAGCACCTCAATAAAGGCCTCAAGTCCTCCGGCCCCTACGACAACATCGTCTTCTCCCGTTATGAGATGAATTCGCTGATTTGATACGCCCATATTTTCTTTGGCATTCTTTAGCCAAGTAAAAACGACTTTTGAATCTAGGCAAGGGGATACAAGTTGTCTTCTCAGTGAGAGCGTTTTTTCATAAAATGCCGTTTCGAATAAATGGGTGGCCTGTCTTTGACCTATTCCAATTCCCACACCGATAGCCATTTTTGATAAGTGATGAAACGAATCTAACTCAAGCGCCTTGATAGAGGTGTAGGCACCTAAAGAATGCCCTCCCAAGATAAGGTGAGTAGGGGATGGAAATCCGCCGATACCAAGATGAGTTTCCATTAAATTTTGTAAACGTAAAAATGCTTCTCCAAATAATTCATGGGCATGATCCCGAAAATCTTTCCAAGAATTCACTTCTTGAAAGCTTCCTAGATAATGGCCTGGTTGATCAAAAATAAGGCAAGGAACTCCTGCATCAACTAAGCGTGAGGCCCAATTTAAGCAATCTCCCTTATGAGATGTGTAACCATGTGTGAAAAGTGCCCAAGCAGGTTTAATTTCTCCTAGGTCCAGGTTTGAAGGAATAAAAGCAAAGGCGTTAACCTGAAACCATGGGAGAGAAAGCTCTAGAGGAATTAGTTTTGAAGACATTGAATCACCTTGACTCGATTAGTCATAGTAGTTTTTCCGACAATATCCGTTGACGGAATTTCTACAAAACATTAACTTAGAGTTCTCCTTTTTAGAAGATTAATACTTCGTTTTCCGATATGCCCAGTTAGCTCAGTCGGTAGAGCAAAGGACTGAAAATCCTTGTGTCCGTGGTTCGATTCCGCGACTGGGCACCAAAAAAGCCTCTGTTTAACCCACAGAGGCTTTTTTATTTTTCACGACGATCATGAAACATATCATTAACAAAACTTTTCAATTAGGTTAATTTTTTGAAAAAAATCAAAGGATAACCATGAAAATGTTCATTACTGTTTTTTGCTTCTTATTTCATTCACAAATCGTGCTTGCAAAACCTCTACTACCAGAGAATAGACTACTCAATTTTGATTCTGTTTATTCAAGTACATCAAAGCACGTTGTTGTTTTGAAAAGATCTCTACCTGATTTTTCTCAAAGACTTCAAGAATTAATCAACAGCTCTTATACATGTGTAAGTGCTCCTCAGCAGACGGTAAAATGTCACATCTTTAATTTTCATGATGAATTACCAGAAAAAATTTCTTCAAAACTGATGTTAAAATGGGAGAATTCTGTCATTCAATTTGGTCAAATTAAGAAAGTTGTGTTGATTTCCTCTGCTCCTGCGCTTGAGCACTGGGAGGTTAAGCAGGAAGTCGTGATCAATCAAAAGAAATTTGTAGGCTACTTCGTTTTTGTTCAGTCTGATGGCACTATGAAATTAGAGTTTGAAAATGGTCTCTACATTAATATAAGTTCTGCTGATGGTGTCTATCGATATGAACAAGTCTCGTCTTTTCTTGGCCCAATCGATTATAAATTATACTTTACGAAACTATTTTTTAATTAATAAATAGTTTCGCAATTTTTTAAATTTTAAATTCTCTGTAGCTTAACTACAGAGAATTTAAAATTGATCTGATCTAGTGTTTGATTTCAATCTTCTTCGTCGTCTGTTTTCCTTCCGTTAGTTTATTAAGTGAAATATTCAGAACACCATTTTCATAGGTGGCTTCGACCTTGTCCTGATCGACCTCAGCTGGAAGTGAGATAGTCCGATAAAAATGGCCATAACTAAATTCTGAGCGATAGTATCCCATTTCTTCTTTTTTCTTCTCTTTAACTTTTTCACCTTCAATCATGAGATTATTTTCTCTTAGACTCACATTAATTTCTTTTTCTTTCATCCCTGGAATTTCTGCAGAAATTAAGATTTTTTTATCTGTCTCCTTAACTTCAATCCTAGGTGAAAAACCTTCCACTTCTCTAAATACATCTGGAGCGTAAAAGTCTCTACGCAATCGATCTATCATTTCCTCCATCTCAGACAGTGGTGAAAGAGCACGCTCTGCCCAGCGGGGCGTTGATGGGAAAGATGGTAGTAATTCTCTATTCCAAAATGCCATAAAAAACCTCCTCGAACATACAGTATTGTTTGTAGGTCACGACAAGATGTAATCAGAGAAAATGATCAGTGTTAAATGTATTTATTCTTAATTCAGGAGAAGAAATCGTTTTCGTCGGTCACGTATTATTTGGCATCTAAAAACATTTAATAAGCAGGTAAACATTAATGAAGAGGCCAAGGATGTAAGAGAAGGCTCGTCCTGACACATTACCAATTCCATAAAAAATGTAGTGAGCTATTCTTGAGATAACATAAATAATGGAAGCAATCGCTGTGCCTGTATCAAATTGTCCAGTTTGTCCTAATATGAGGATAGCCGCGATAAATCCAGGGAAGTTATCTTTTAAATTATTGTGCGCCCTCTCGCATCTGGCCGCCCAGCCTGTGAGCTCTTTTCCGAGAATAGGATCTCTGTTTGAGTTGGCCCACTTTCCACCAAATGTTTTTACTTTTCCAATACTGACAGGTAGCCAGGCGAATAAAAAAAGAAGTGTCATTATGGTCAGAGAGATATATTCAGTTTGCATCGATACTACCTTGTAAGAATTGTCAGCTCCAGCATGGGCATCATATTCGTCACTGAATCTGAAACCGTGTCTTCAGTTGTACCCACTTTTTCTTCAGAAATACTTAGAGAATGATAATTGAGTGAGGCACCCAGACCAATGACTCTATTAATTTTAAAGCGATAACCAAAACCAAAACCAATTGATGATCCAGTGATGTCTTTTGAAGTACTCGTCTTATCTCTTTCACCAGTGGCGTAAGGATTCCACTCTGCTGTGAAGTAGAGATTATGATTATCATTTACAAACCATTGAAGCCTCGGTCCCATTTCTAGCATGCTGTATGTATCCGCATCGGCCGTTCCTTGGCTTAGGCTAGATGTCCAAGAATTAATATTCCAGCCGAAAAATAATGTTCTTTCACCATTAATGCTTGCACCAATAAATCCCTTATGAAAGATACGATTTTCCTCAAATTCACCTGAGGAAGAACCGTCTGCTTGCGAAGAGTAGTTTAATCCGT
>CAMAYW010000129.1 GCA_945862475.1 Bacteriovorax stolpii | reverse complement strand
ATCTATGAAGGAATAAAACCCTATGAAAAACATTCAAGTTATTGGAATTGTTGGCGCTGGACAAATGGGACGAGGTATCGCTCAGGTGGCAGCACAAACCGGTTTTGAGGTTGTTCTTTTTGATGCTTTTAAAAATTCTCTCGATTTCGGTCATCAATTTATTAAGACGCAGTTGGACAAAGGTGTCGAGAAGGGGAAATGGTCCCAAGAAGATTCTCAAAAATCTTTTGGAAGAATTAAAGCTACTTTAGACATGAATGATCTTAAAAACTGTGACCTTGTTGTTGAGGCAGCAACAGAAAGAAAAGATCTTAAGTTTGATATTTTTAGAAAGTTAGATGAAGTTGTTAAAGCGGATGCTATTTTGGCCTCTAATACGTCTTCAATCTCAATCACTGAAATCGCAGCCGTGACGAAGAGACCTCATCTTGTTGCTGGAATGCACTTCATGAACCCTGTTCCAGTCATGAAGCTTGTTGAAGGTATTAGAGGTTTAGAAACTTCTGATGAAACATTTAACACTGTTGCTGCGATCTCTGAGAAAATGGGTAAAACATTTGTTCGCGCGAAGGATTTTCCTGGATTTGCTGTGAATAGAATTCTCATGCCAATGATTAATGAAGCTGTTTATGCTTTGTATGAAGGGGTGGCCGAAGTGAAAGATATCGATACAGCGATGAAGCTAGGAACCAATCAGCCTATGGGCCCTTTGGAGCTTGCAGACTTTATTGGATTAGATACGTGTCTAGCGATCATGAATGTTCTCTTTGATGGTCTAAGTGATTCTAAGTACCGACCATGTCCACTTCTAAAACAATATGTGGCCGCTGGAAGATTTGGACGTAAAAATGGAAAAGGGTTCTATACTTATGATAAGTAATTTTGAAACTCTTCGCTTTGAAGAGACGAATGGTGTGGGAGTTATTAGCATCAATCGTCCTCAAAAATTAAATGCTCTCAATATTCAAGTTTTAAGAGAATTAAAAAGTTGTTTAGCGGAGATACATCTTTTGCCTTTAAGAGGTTTAATCCTTACTGGAGAAGGGGAGAAGGCATTCATTGCTGGCGCAGATATTGCTGAGATGAAGTCGATGACAACTGGGGAGGCGAATGCTTTTTCTGAGCTCGGTCAGCAAGTCACAGTTCTTTTTGAATCACTTCCTTTTCCAACGATTGCAGCTGTTAATGGTTTTGCTCTCGGTGGGGGATTTGAGATGGCGATGAGTTGTGATTTTATTTTTGCTACAACTAACGCCGTCTTTGGTTTACCCGAAGTCAAACTCGGCTTGATACCCGGTTTTGGTGGGTCTGTAAGACTTTTAAGAATAGTAGGAGAAAGAAGAGCAAAAGAAGTGATCTTTTCTGGAAGAAATATTTCAAGTGAAGAAGCTTTAAAATTGGGCATTTCTCTTGAATTATTTCCATCGAAAGCTGAATTAATGGAAGGCTGTCAAAGATGGTTTTCTGTAACAAAGAATAATTCACGGTATGCTATTTCAAGAGTAAAGCATGCGATCCGAACTTCTTCTGAAGATGAGATTAAATCGTCTCTTATATTTGAGAGAGAGGAATTTGGAAATATTTTTCAAACATCAGAAATGATAGAGGGAACTTCTGCCTTCCTAGAAAAACGAAAAGCTAATTTTAATTGAAAGGATTTACATATGATGCTCGCTGAACAGTACAAAGAAATTCGTGACATGGTTAAGAAGTTTTCTGACTCTGAGGTTGCTCCTTTGGCTCAAAAGATTGATCACGAGGGGTATTTACCTAAGGAAATTATTGGAAAACTTGCCGAGAATGGTTTTCTTGGTTCTTATGTTCCAGAAGAATATGGTGGGGCAGGAATGGACTACATGTCTTATGCACTTATCGTAGAAGAAATTTCAAGAAATTGTGCCTCCACTGGAGTTTTTGTTTCCGCTCACACTTCATTAGGAATCTGGCCTATTTTAAATTTTGGAACAGAAGCACAAAAGAAAAAATATCTAACAAAAATGGCTTCAGGTGAGTGGATCGGTTGTTTTTGTCTTTCTGAACCCAATGCAGGTTCAGATGCTGGGTCACTAACGACTTTTGCAGAAGACAAGGGAGATCACTGGGAAATTAATGGTGTAAAAAATTGGATTACCAATGGCAAGGAAGCAGGTGTTTGTATTGTTTTCGCAAAAACAAAAAAGACTCCAGACTATAAAGGGATCTCAGCTTTTATTGTTGAAACATCAACTCCAGGGTTTTCAATCATTAAAGAAGAAGACAAACTTGGGATCCGTGGTTCATCAACATGTCAGTTGGCTTTTGATAAAGTGAAAGTTCCAAAAGATGCTCTTCTTGGGGAACCAGAAAAAGGATTCAGAATTGCCATGGCGACTCTTGATGGTGGAAGAATTGGAATTGCTTCACAAGCCTTAGGAATTGCCCAAGGCGCGTTCGACTACGCAATTAGATACACTAAACAGCGTGTTCAATTTGGTGCTCCTTTGTCAGACCTTCAGGGGATCCAGTTCATGCTGGCCGATATGAGTACCAAAATCGGTGCCTCAAGACTTCTTATTTACCATGCATCATCCCTTAAAGACGCAGAGCTTCCTTATTCAAAAGAGTCAGCTCAGGCAAAACTTATGGCCTCGGAATCGGCCATGTGGGTAACGACTAAGGCGATACAACTTTGCGGTGGGAATGGTTATACCAAAGAATATCCAGTGGAAAGATACTTCAGGGATGCCAAAATTACAGAGATTTATGAGGGGACTTCGGAAGTTCAGAGGATGGTCATTGCGTCGAACGAATTAAAGGCAGTTCACTAACTTTTAGCTCGTCAAAACGCAGTGGCGTTTGTTACATTGTCCATTAATTTTGTTTTATTCGCATACTTTGTGCGTCTGATATTATTTTGAGGAGAAAATCATGGCTAAAAAGAAGCCGACTGCTAAAATGCCAGTGAAGAAACCTGTAGCAAAAGCTGCAGCTAAAAAACCGGTAGCGAAAGCTCCTCCAAAAAAAGCAGCAACCATGGCAAAGAAATCTCCAGCTAAGAAACCAGCGCCTGCACCAAAAAAAGCCGCTCCTAAAAAAGCTGCCCCAGCTAAAAAGGCAGCGCCGGGAAAATCGCTAAAAGAAACTGTTCTCAAAGCAGCTTCTAAACTTCTTACGAAGGCGAAGCCTGTTTCGAAAGAACAAGAAAAAAAGCTCAAAGAAAAAGAGAAGGCACTTGCTCTCAAAGAAAAAGAACGTCTTGCTAAAGAAGCCGCCAAAGAGAAAGCTTTATTAGCGAAAGAAAAAGAAAAAGAAGCCAAAGAAAAAGCAAAGCAAAAAGAATTAGAAAAAAAACAAAAAGAACAAGAAAAACTTAAGGCGAAAGCTGATAAAGAGGCCGAAAAGGCGAAGGCTAAAGCCGATAAAGAATCAGCTAAGAAAAAATCAGGAAAAGGTAAAAAGTCTGATGATGAAGATGAAGACTTCGATGATGAAGATCTTGAGCTTGGTCCAGATGATGAACCTGCCTTTGGTGAAGAAAGAAAAGCTAAAAAATCTGAAGATGACGATTTCGATGAATTTGAAGAAGACTATAAAAAGTCTAAAGCAGCTAAGAAATCTGGGAAAAAAGCCTACGAGGAAGACGAAGTTACTGTTGATGTCTTTCCTACAAAACAAGGCAAAAAATATAGTAATGCCGTCTTAGCTGAGTTACAGGCAACTGTTGCAGATGAAATTGCCCAACTTCGTGAACACTTTAACTGGAAAGAAATTGCAGATGCAATTGGATCAATGGATTTCTTTATTGATGCAAAGAATGATGAGTGTATCGAGAAGGGTTGTGACAATATTCGTACGACACAAAGCTACTGTCGTTTACATTACCTCCGTAATTGGAAAACGGTTCAAAAAAAGCGGGATATATTAAAAGAAGGAAAACTCCAGGAATATATTGAGGAGCTTATCTCAAAGTACCCACCTAAATATATCGAAGCACTTCTTTCTGACCTATCAGATGATAAAGAATTCTATCGTGTTCTCAACGAGCTTAACATCACTTCAGAATTTGATTTCGAAGAAGATGAATTCGAAAATGCTGTGGATGATGATGACTCAGATGATGATATCGGAATTGAAACAATCTCAAGTTCACTTCGTTACGAAGATGAGTGATAAAAAAAGGCTCCCAAAAGGAGCCTTTTTTTTTACTATTGTTTTAAATCCTCATCAAATTCTATATCTTCAAAATCATCACCAAGAAGTTTATTCGCCTCTAATGTGGCATTTAAATTTTCTCTACTGATTTTGTAAAAATAAGTTTCTTTGTTGTGGGTCACTTCCTGCCAACTAGGTTCAAATTCATTCCAATCTTCATTGGCGAAAATCTCATCAAAAAAGAGGCCTGCGATATCAATAAAGTTTTTGTGCGTCTCTTTTACTTTTGTTTCATCGGAAAGATGAGTGCCTTCAGAGCTCAGGAAAAGTGTGACGGGTGCCAAATATTCATCTTTTTCAGACAAGTAAGAAATGACTAATAAAAACTCCTCATTAAAAACCTCACTATGGACATCGAAATACCGACTTTTTAGCTTGCATTCAGATTGATAGGTCTCATTTAAAAGCCTATTAAGACTTTCATTCCATTCTGGGGGGAGCGCCTTTCCCGCCTTAGAGCTTTTTTTTCTTGCTATCATGACAACCCGCCTTATATTCGGAAATTTTGTGGTCTTTTATCAGGCCCTTAATTAAAATAAATGCCAAAGAAAGACAATATTTCATTCATAAAAAGGATCTTTATATGGCGGTTTATATTCTTGGCGGTGCTCGTACAGCAGTTGGAAGCTTCATGGGTACATTATCTATGGTTCCTGCACCTAAGCTTGGAGCTGCTGCAATAGAGGGCGCTCTTCAGAAAGCTAATATTGAAAAAACGAAAGTTGATGAAGTGTTTATGGGAAATGTTGTGACTTCTGGAGTGGGCCAAGCACCAGCTCGTCAGGCACTCTTAGCAGCAGGACTTCCGAATTCTGTTCCTGCAACGACAGTGGGTAAAGTTTGTGGCTCTGGTCTCCAGGCCGTCATTCTTGGAGCACGCTCCATTATGACTGGTGAGAATCAAGTTGTAGTGGCCGGTGGTATGGAAAATATGTCTTTAGCCCCTCATATTCTTATGAATTCAAGAAATGGATTTAAATATGGTCCAACTGAGATGAAGGATTCTATGCAGTGGGATGGGTTGTGGGACGTCTATACCAATAGGGCCATGGGAAATTGTGCAGAAGAATGTACTAAAAAATTTAAGATGACTCGAGAAGAGCAAGATGCTTTTGCCATGGAATCTTTTAAGCGTGCACAGTCTTCAGTGAAAGATGGAATTTTTAAAGATGAAATCGTTGCCGTTAAAGTTCCAGCGAAAGGTGGAACTATTGATATTCTAGAAGATGAAGGTCCTTTCAAGGCAAATTTTGAAAAGATGCCTTCCTTAAAGCCTGCCTTTGAAAAAGAAGGAACTATTACAGCTGCTAATGCTTCCACAATTAATGATGGAGCTGCTGCCGTTGTTTTAGCTGGCGATGCCTTTGCTTCTCAAGCTGAATTTAAAATTGTTAGTTTCGCTTCTCATGCTCAGGAGCCTACTTGGTTTTCAACAGCACCAGTCGAGGCAATCACCAAATCACTTAAAAAAGCTGGTCTTAGTTTAGACCAAATTGATCTTTTTGAAATTAATGAAGCCTTTGCTGCTGTGACAATGGCGGCTATGAAAGAACTAAAAATCCCACACAATAAAGTTAATGTCTTCGGTGGGGCAGTAGCGATTGGACATCCTATTGGTGGATCAGGAGCAAGAATTCTGGTGACTCTTATGAATGCCATGAAGAAAAAAAATGCTAAATTCGGATGTGCTGCTATTTGTATTGGTGGCGGTGAGGCATTAAGTCTCATTGTGGAGAAGATGAGATAATGACCACTTCAGAAAATGGCCAAACGAAATCTGGTATTCGTCAGTTAAAAACGGGAGAAATTCTTTTTCATGACGGTGACGTTGCTGATTCTCTTTTTATTATTCAAAAAGGTCAGCTTCGATTATTTAAACCCAAAGGCAAAGGATTTATCGAACTCGCTGTACTCAGATCTGGTGAAGTCATTGGAGAAATGGCCTATTTTGATGATGATGGTTCTGGAAAAAAAAGATCCTGTTCTGCTGCGGCCATCACTCCGGTAGAAATTATCGAAATATCTTTCACTGCATTTAGTAAAACCATGCAGTCCTTAAACCCTTGGTTCAAGACAATTATTAATACTCTTGCGACAAGACTCAGAAAAACCAATTCCAGGCTTAAGGAGCTTGAAGATAATCAAGCTTCCGTTTCTTATGGTGGTAAGCACACCGGTTACGAATTTATGAAGCCTATTGAGGTGATGCGGGTACTGGGGACTTTATTTCTTGTTTTCAAGGCCCACGGTGAATTAAAAAATCAATCATTCGCCATTACGAGAAAGACACTTAACCTTTACTCTCAAGACATGTATCAGATCATGGAAGTCAAAATGGAGAGTATTATTACTCTTCTTGTTGAATTGGGATGGCTTGAAATTGGAGAAGATGAAGATAAGTTTCCTAATGTTCTTATGGCAAAGAATATGGAACTTATTAGGCAGGTCTTTATTTATATGAATGGAGAAAGGCATCTTCCTGATAATAAAAAAATGAGAGTAGGAGATAAGTGCGAGATGCTAATCGCTAAAATGATTGAACTCGAACAATCTCTTCCACTCATTGATATCCCAAATCTTCGAATTATTGATGATATTCCGCCGAAGTTCACGAAGTACTATAATATTGCTCCAATTATTGCTGATTTTAAGGGCA
>CAMAYW010000128.1 GCA_945862475.1 Bacteriovorax stolpii | reverse complement strand
CTCATCAGGAGGGCAAGTGTTCTGGAGATGTTTGAATGTTTCATCTAAATGACCTTTTTAAAAACATGTATCTTCTTGTTATTTCGGCAATTTATTTATAAAAAATTAATCTTTTCAATAGCTAAGTAGTCCAGTCGACTTCTATTGTACTTCCTCCAATTCTCTGAGCCTAACTCGGAACATTCTTGTGTCATATTTCTTCCCTTTTTCTCAGAAAAAAGTGAAACTAAATATGTGTAATTTCATTGATTATGAAAAGGTACTGAGTCGTGTTTAGTAAGCTTTTTAAACGTAAAAATTCGCCAACAAAAAGTGGCAGTGAGGGTCAATCTGACCTTGATAAGATTGATTACGTAAAAGTTTTTGAAATTGAATTAAGTAATATGGAAGGAGCTCCTCTTTATCCCCTTCAGAATCAAGTGATCGTTGGGAGTGAGGTAGGGGATATTTTGATTTCTGATCCGTCAATTGCTCCTCGTCACGCAACGTTTACTCTGCAAGATGACGTTGTCTCCCTGATTGATCATGGTAGTACCTCTGGAACATTCATTAATGGTAAGAAAATATCCACTGGTAAGAATGTCATTCTCGAGGAGAGTGACAAAATTAATATTGGCGATCTAGAGGTTAAACTTGTCGTTAAAAAGAACGCAGTAAAAAGAGAGGAAGTTCCAGAGACCCCGTCAAATGAGGCGAAAGATGCAAGAGAAGAGGCCACAAAGTTAAGGGTCTATACCCCTAAATCGCTTTCGACTCCTCCAGGAGAGAAAGAAAAAAAGTCAAAACCAAAGAAAATAAATAAAAAGAAAGCGATCGTTTTAAGTGCGCCTACCCATTCAACGAATGCTATCTTGAGAGTTTTTGCTGTTCTCTCTGATCTCATTCTCTCGTACAGTTTAATCGTAATTCTAATGCCGTTTGATGACTTTAGAGGATTTCTAGAATTTGTTCCTGGAGAAATTTCATCTTTGTTAGATATAGATTGGCAACAATTTAGGATGGCACTTATTGATGAATACCCAATTTTAGGTGAAATTCTGGGTGAGGCGACTTCCCAACTTGCCGCAGATTTTAATTTTTATGGGATCATCATTGTTTATTTTGTTCTTCGGTTTGCTTCGACTATTATTTTGGGTGTAAGTGTTTCAGAGTTCTTCCTTGGAATTCGATCTACTGGTAATTTCATTTGGGCAAGAGTTGGTGGGCCCATTCGAGTCGTTTTCGGGATGCTCACATGGCCATTTATCGTTTTTGATTTAACTGCGATTTTATCGAGAAGAACGCTCAAGGAATTTTTAACTTTCACGAACATTCATACTCCATCAGCATTCTCATCAATCCTCGGAATTTTATTTTATATCCCAGTGATTTTCTGCTTAGCAGTGATTGCTCCTCTTATTCAGGGGTTTGAGCCACCAGTGACTGTCAGTATTAGTGACAAAATAGATCAGAGAGTGAAATCCAAAGTTTTAAAAGATAATGCAGAAGTCACCGATGCACCGTTTGAGCCTAAAGTAGATGTATCTGAGTTTTTAAAATTTCAGATTAGTTATAATCCATCAGAGCTACTTATTCTGCCTACGATGAATTTTCGTGGTGTGAAGGAGAAATTAAATTTAAATACGAGCCTCACTTTTTATCAAAGAGATTTACAGCGTCCGATTGAGGTGGAGGTTTTTAAAACTTTTGATTTTAAACAACTTCTTGGAATTGGTATTAAGGGAAATTACTTACTTTTTGAAAAATATCCAAAGATTCACCATTTTGTTTATGAATCAAATGAAGCGAAGTCAGTATTTAAAAAGCATTTAGATGCTAAGTCTCAAATGAGTTTTGCCACAGAGGTCATTAAATTCACAAAGACAGCATTTTCGTTGAATGCTGAAAATGCCTTAGAAGTTATTGAAACGGAAACGCCATTCATTAAAGGGTATATTGATTATAAAAATTCTTTTCTTTCTTTGATTGAGTACAAAGATTTTTATGAGATTAGTTTCTTGAAGATTGGAAATGCGATTTTTATGAAAATTAGTTATAACAAGCAGAAACCTTTTGACCTCATTATTCCTCTTGTTATGGGTGAGGGAAGAATTTTTAAAGTTAATTTTGATAAGAAAGATAATATTAAAGCAGTCTCGACTAAATTTTATAAATATAATCTTGATGATTCCAACTGGATTGACTCTGCCAAGAATGTTCAATCTGAATCGATGACAACCTTAAAAGTGTTTGATCTCCTTTCGGCCCCTAAACTAAAGACCGTTTTACAATCACCAGATTCAGCACAATCCCTTTATGCCTATATTTTTGAATTATCTGCTGAACTTGTGAAGAGAGGGGACTCAATCGAACTTGAGTTATGGAAATCTGATCTTTCAAACCTCTCTAAACTTCTCGAGGTCATTCCTAAAGGAAATGTTTCTGAGGGGCAGGAGAGTTCTGTCGATAAATTACGCCAAAACTTAAATGACGTTATGGATGCGATAGAGAATTCAAATTTAGATTATTTTGGGGCAAGTGATACTGTTTCAGCTTAGGAATTTCAAATGACATTTTTTGAAGCCATTGTTTATGGGATTATCCAGGGTTTATCAGAGTTTTTACCTATCAGTAGTAGTGGCCATTTAGCACTCCTACCTCATGTGATGAAAATTCAAGATCCAGGAGTCGTCTTTGATCTGATGATGCATTTAGGTACTGCTCTTGCGGTTATGGTGTATTTTAGGAATGATATTTTTAAATATGCTCGAACCTTTACTCCCTCGCTTGCCAATTTTAGCATTGGGGGAGAGGATCGTTGGTTTGTGAGAAACTTTATCTTTTCAACTTTTATCAGTGTTATCTTTATTGTTCTTTTGATCCCAATCGCAAAAACGGCAAGGGATCCTTGGATCATTATTATGAACCTTTCTCTCTTTGGTGGGGTTTTGTGGTTCGCAGATTGGAAGAACTCAAAGAATACTTCTCTTTTAGATAGCCCTATGATGAACGGACTTCAATGGAAAGTGGCTGGACTTATTGGCCTCTCTCAAGCTTTCGCTATTTTTCCCGGTGTTAGTCGATCAGGGATTACACTTACAATGGCACTTCTTTTAGGTCTTAAAAGAAAAGAAGCGGGCTCTTATTCCTTCCTTCTTTCATTACCCATTATTTTTGCGGGTATATTTAAAGAAGTTCCAGATATCTTAAAAAATCCAGATCATTCTTCACTTTTAATCTTACTCACCGGAATTACAACTTCATTTGTCGTTGGGTGGGGAACGATTCATTTTTTTATGAAACTTATTGGTAAAATTCAGCTTTGTTATTTTACATTCTACCGCTGGATAATTGCTGGTCTCATGGCGCTTTCTCTTTGAGGCTATTGACCAAACCCACTTGGCACACAGTACACGTGGTTATTCCATCTGACTCCAAAATCAAATATGGTTCCTACTGATCCTGTTGGCCCATTGTTATCAACTTCATCCGTGCGATAATTAAATCTCTTCGTAGTTGTGGATGTATCAGGTGGTAAATAATTTCCACCAGTAAGTGGAATATTGAGATTACTGATCGCCACACCTGTCATCGCCATTCCAGAGCAGCAGAGGTTCTTTTGAGCGGCCATAAGCTGAACTTGGCCCGCATCTTTGATGTAGCCTGTTTGTTTATCGTAGGCGGTATCAGGTAATCCTCTTCCTTCTGAAGAGACATAGCGATTGAGATAAAGAGTGATATCGGTAAAATCTGGCAAACAACATCTTCTGATATTATTATCGGTAAAGGCTTGACCTGTGCAACATTGAGAGTTGGTCGTTCCGTCCGGAACTTGTTGTCCAGAGGGGATACAGCAGTTAAATTCATCTTCAGAAAAGATTTTCTTAAGAGAATTATTTGGCATATTCATTTTTGTATAACTGGCGGCGGAGTAGTAAAATTTAGGTCCCGTTTCTTCAAAGTCGGCAGGATTTGTTGAAACATTGACTTGAGTCATAAGAAAATTGCCATTTGAATCTTTGAGTGGATATTTTGCATTAGAGTGTATCTCCAAATCGTTTTTTTGATTGTCGTCAACTAACTGATAAACCTGATCATTTGCCTTGATTGCTACTTGTGGAATCCCAATAAGTTCTAAAGATCCTGCCCAAGTCAGGTAGAGTTCTTCCTCAGCGGGTGTTAGACTCTTTATCTCACAAGAAGAGTTATTATAATCGAGTGGGCCGCACTCAAATGCCGAATCCGGATCAGGAGTAATCGTGGTTGTATTATCTTTTCTCCAGCTAATGTGTTTAAACATCGCCTTATCAATGTTTTGCATTTTACTCGCTGAAAAGGCGTGGCCTCCACCATTGTCTGTTGAAAAACTTCTGACCCAATGATTCGTGCAGCAAGTTCTTTGGTTTAAAGTATCAAGAGTCTTATATTGCTCGAGGATTTGCTTCATCCTGTCAGTAGGACTAGAGGCAACCATTGATAGAGCAAACGTTTTTGTTGGTGTAATTTTATTTATATTGCAAGTCATTTTGTCATAAACAGTATGAACACGAGAATAACGAGAAGCTGAATTAATATTTTGATTATACCCCGCCACTTTAATGTCTAAAGTCGTAGTGTCACACCATTGATGAGTTGATGTAGGAGTTTGAGTATAAACGGAAAGAGTTTTACCGAACTCTCTACAACATTTATTTTTCTTAGGATTAAATTGTGTATTAAAGACTCCGGTTGCGATCGTTTTAAAATCCGGATTTCCGCAAACGAGTTCTTCCTCCCAGAATTTTGCTTCAGCTTGGTTCAGAACCGAAATGAGGTTCGCTGATTTGGCCTTCGAAGCAATAAAGTTTGAAGGTGCACACTCCATGTCACTAAAACACGAGGCACCAGGTGCTCTTAGACAAGAGTTTCGTTGATAACCAATGCTTGTAATCTGTGAACCATTCGTTGAGCTATAAATGTTAAGCGAGGTGAGAGGAGTGAGATTTAAAAGATTCGAAGACATATTTTGCACTATTGAGTAGATATTCAATTCACTGTCATTATTTAAACGATCGAATTGCTGTAAGTTTAAACCCGCAATATTAGTCGTTGGACAGTAGAGAAGATTCTTTACTGAATTTGCATTTGATGATGTCGCTCCTACTCCAAAAAGTTTATCGGATGAATCCACTCGATTCCCTGGATGACGTGAGTGAGAATCAAAAGTTCCTAACGAGTTAGCGACATCACGTCCAGGAATACAGATGGCACTGACACTGTTTTGAACGAGGGCACTTTGCGCACTTGTTGGTACTGAGGCATTTCCGTAGTAATCAAATGGTCTTAAAATAATTCTCGCCCCGTTGCCGACTGTATCTGAGAGAGAGGCGGGAACTTGCGCCAAGTTTTGTGCTAGAGGAGTCGTAGCAAAACGAGAAATTCTATCGTTGAATCGATTTGTCGTACTTAAAGGAACACAAGTTGAATTATTTGAACACATGAGATGCCCTACGACAGTAGAGCCATTAAAATGAGTGAGAGTGGTGCTTCCCGCCAAATTGAGATCTTTTAAGCAAGGAGCTCCTTTTCCACGATATACACAGCGCTTGGTTTGACCGTTGGCCCCACCCACTAAAGAGAGAAGCGTTCGGACGTTAGAGCCTACAATTTCAGAAGCGTTAACATCAAAAATAGGCCATTTACTAGTTAATGAAGCCACATTTTGACAAGTGTATTCAAATCCAAGTTGCGTGAAGCAATCATTGTCATTAGCACAGAAGTGAGATCTCTGACATTGGGCCCCATCTGTTTCAGTGTCGTGATCTGGAATGTCAGAAGAAAAAGCAGAAGACTCACTCACTGTCACATTAAAACTATTATCAATATTAAGATCCCCTAAATAAGCATTCACAGCTAAAAAGAGCTTACCTGTGGTGGCCTTAATTCTTCTTGTGGATCCGATTGAAAACCAAGACACGCCATCAAACGAGCCAATCATCGACCCGTAATCAAAGCCGTACCAATCTCTATTATAACCATTAGCAAAGAGGAAGTGCTGGGCGGCCAGCCGAGCACGTCTCTGATCTTTAGGTGTTCCAAAATTACTATGCGTCCAAGGAATCATAGTCGCAGGAACAAAACACGCCCTTCCGAACAAGAGATCATCACCACGATAAAGGCTCGTATTATTTTCTCTTCGATTCTCATAGATGTCTGGTGCATAGCCACCACCTTTTCCAGAGAAGTTTTGAGGAAATATTTTTTGAAGACTTGTGTAGTAATCGGAACCACAAGTTGTACAACTCGAGAATGCTCCAGAGTTTACGATAATGTCATAAAATTTATCTTTTTTGACTCGAACCATTTTGGAAGGTTTGGCCACGTAGGTTCCAGTTTTAGCGAAGGAGCCATAAATTTCGTTAAAGCCTGTATATTGATTTAAATTTGTTGGCTTTAGAACATCATTATTTGTGTAACCAAAAGGAGTTAATTCTTGATCAAGCGCTGATCCAAAATTTTCATCATAGTTTACCCCATTAGTATCAAAATATCTGTGAGCAATATTTTTATTAGAAACATAAACAGTTTGATTCACCGGTGGTTCGGTGCTTATCGAATTTGGATAGGTACATTCATAATTTGTGATGGAGCCATTATTGGCATCGAGAAGAGGCTTCAGGTTACATTTTGATCCAGATGCGCAACTACAAACGGAGTTCACTTGTGCTTGAGCAGCCGATTTTAATTTTGTTAAATCAGAGACATTCGATTTTACATAATAGATTATTTCAACAACTTGATTTTGATAAAGAGGGTATGAATTTATAAAGGAAATCCCATTTGGATTTTGAGATTTACTCCATGTCGTAACGTCCTCAGGAATGACAACACCGCTA
>CAMAYW010000127.1 GCA_945862475.1 Bacteriovorax stolpii | reverse complement strand
ATGTGAGTGTTGAAGAAATGTTAGAAAGGCACCAGTCGTCGTGGCAATCATGACGGGTCCCCCATAAATAAAAATGAATTTTTCTAGACCCAAAAGGTTAATGTAAAAATAAAGAAAAACTGCTGAGCATATGGCACTTAAAAAATTTTGAAAATAAAGAACCAGCGTTTCTTTCTTGGTTAATTTCATTTGAGGAATGAGAAAACTAAAAAATAATCTCTTCAACATTCCTACCCAGAAACCAATTAAAAGACCTACTGGACTTCCCGGTCCAAGGCGAATCGCGAGTCTTTCATACCAAGGAATCATTTTTAGTTCCTCCTTGGTTGATAGGAGTTCTGGCCAATCAGGATCGATCCGTCGGACTTGATTATTCCGGTGGTGAAAATCATGGGCCTTTCTCCATCCGTAAAAACTATTAAGCAAGAGAGCAAATGAAAAAAAACCAACAAGGTCGTTAAGGATTTTATTTTTGGAAAATGAATAATGCCCACAATCATGAACGAGGACGAATAAACCAACGAGTGAGAGTCCACCAAAGAGACTCAAGAAGAAATAGATCGGAACTGCCCAGAGTGCATTTTGAAAGGTTATTTCTGGCATAGACCAAAGAAGAAATTGGGAGAGAGCTACTAAGGTTATACAGCGAAAAAGAGTTATTAAGGATTTTCTTTCCCGAGGCACCCAGAGTTCACGTGGAATAACTTTAACATAATCGGAAATTTTGAGTGCCATAATTTAGGGACCCAGAAGCTCAGGGCTTTCCATATATTTTTTGATGAGCTTTGCCATTTTTGCTCCCCGTGCACCATCCATAATCCGATGGTCAAAAGTAAAGCACAAGCTAACTTGTTCCTCGGCAACGACACTTCCGTCTGATGATACGACTGGACGTTTTTCGGTTTTTCCTAAAGCAAGAATCAGTGGGATGCGAGAGTAGGGTGAAAGTGGAACAAAGGCCTGAGTAAAGCCAAGACTTCCAATATTGGTGATCATCATGCTACCAAAGCAGTCCTGAGGAACACCAAATGCCTTTACATTCAAATTTAAGCTGTAACTCACGAATCCGATGAAGTCGAGGGCATAACGTGCAAGAATTCCCGGTATGTAGTTCCAAGAGTTTTTGATTTTTTTGAAATTAACGTCTTCACCTTTTTTTATGGTGATTGCAGTTCCTGTAAGTTCCTTTGAGATTTCAGAAAATGATCTTTTGTCTACATTACGAACAACATGCCCCGAGAGTTCCGTTTCTTCATAGACCACATGGAAAAAAATATCGACGTTTTTTCGAGGGTAAATGTTTCCAAAACGGATGATCGCATTCAAGTCCGGAACTTCGGCTAGAACTTTTGCCATCACTTTTCCCATGAAATGAGTCATGGTTATCTTGGAATCTGTATCTTTATTGAGCTCCGTAATCCTCTTTAGTGCTGGCCCTGCTGAAACACTTAATTCGGCATAAACCTGTGAGTCTCCGTTGGGACGCCAAGAACCGATGGAGATTTTTCTCCAAGCTGATAATTTTCTAGGTGGAAGTAGTTCAACATTTTTTTTTATCATAGTTTCATCATCTTCATGAGTTTAGACGTTTTGGCCAGTTCCGTTTTAGCTTTTACAGCACGGTAATGGTTTTCATATTCAGGGTGATTGGTTCCACAGAGTTTGTCCCATAAATTATAATAAATACTAAAGTTCGCCTTATGGTACTTGTGATGAATATTGTGATGGGTGGGGGTATTTAGATGTTTTAGTATTTTATGAGTAAGTAAGTCTTTGTGCCAAAATTCATAGGACGTGTGGCCCCACATGTTGATGTAAAACATGAACGAGTAAAAAGCAAAAAGCCAATAGACGTGGATCGGGAGCATTAAAGAAATGATAATCCAATATAGGCCTTGAATAAAGGCTTCAACAGGGTGAAAAGAGAGTGAGGAATACGGAGTAGGGGGTGCTGATTCATGATGAACGAAATGATATTTTTGTAGCGGCTTCCATTGATGCATTAGCCTGTGAGTCCAATAAAAATAGGCATCGTGGAGTTGATGCATGAGAAGAACTGAAAGAGCAAAGTAGAGATACCCTCTTTCATCAATCGTGGTATAGATTTTGGTGTATCCTGCTCGATAAAGACCATAAATCACTAAGGCCAAGATCATAAACATAATTTGAGTATGGAATGAGCGGCGCTTTTCTTTTAGGATTTGGGCATTTGAGGCTTCATTTTCAAGAATCCGGCGGTGAGGAATTTTAGGGCCCAAATAATGGTAAAAGAACCAATGGCCTCCGAAAGCGAAGACTAGGTAGTTTAGGGTCAAAAATAAGGCCATAAAGGCAATAAATAACAATACTTCACTTAGCATGAATGAATTGTAAGTCCTGAATGTAAACGGTTCAACGGATATAAGAAATTATTACACACCTCGTACTTTGATGTCCGATTTCCCAGTAATATTTAGATCTATGAAACGAAGCCAATTTATGATTCAAGACCGTCCGGAACTTGTGAAGTATTTCGCATCTAAAAACCCGGGACATCTTTTTTTGTTCGTTCTTCCACTTTGGTATTTAAGTGTGAAATTCATTTCTTCATCAAATGTTTCCAGTGGACCAATTCTCATCGCTTTTATCATTGGAGCGATTTACTGGACTTTTTTGGAATATGCTATCCACCGCTGGGTTTATCACACACATTTTAAAACTCGAATTCTTTCTTACTTTCTTGGATCCTTCCATCTTTATCATCATAAAGAAGTTGGTGATAGAAGAGTTTATAATTCTGGATTCCTGATGATTTATTTCGTTACCCCATTAGTTATTTCACCATTTCTTCTTATGACCAGAGATTCCGGGATTTTAGGGGCGTTGATTCTGGGTCTTTCGACAGCTTATTTTATCTACGAGTGCGTCCATTTCTTGATCCATTACAAAAAGTTTGAATCTGGCTATATGGCCTATATCCAGAGCTATCATTTTCATCACCACGACAAAGCTCCTAATAAAAATTTCGGTAACACTTCACATATTTGGGACTTACTTCTTGGGACTTATGATGAACGATATAAAACATATAGAATGCCAGAAAGTTCAGAATTTTCCTTAATCCTAGCGAAAAAGGGATAGATATGTTGAGTTCAAAGGCCAATGATTATCAGTATTTTTTTCTTGGTGGGATTTTGGGAGAAATTTTGGAACTCCCAATAGTGGGTAATTATTTAAAAGAGAATGAGCGCATTTTGCGTGAAATGGGTATTCAAGATATTCACTGCATAACTTTGAATTCATTAAATTCAGCCCATCGAAATGCAAAGAAGCTTGCGACTATTCTTAAAAGAGAATTCGAGCTTAGAGAGAAGAAAATCATTATTTTTTCACATTCAAAGGCATGTCTTGAAGTTCTTATTGCTCTTCAGGAAGAATATGATTTTTTTAATCTCGCAGTTGAAAGAATTATTTGTGTTCAACCACCTTTTCAAGGCGCAGAGATCCTAAATTCTTCTATCTTAAAACCCATTCTAATGGCCTGGCCAGGACTCAACTCTCTTCGAAAGAATTTTTATACGCAACTTTTTCAAGAAGAGCTTGTTGATAATGAAGATAGACACAACTATTTAAAAGAGAAAGTATTAGTTATTCGTACTTTCAAGACTCGCTCCCGTGACGTTTCATGGATCATTAGACCCACTCATTTCATTTTCAAAAGATCTGGGTCACAAAGTGATGGTCTCCTTAAGTTATCTGAGCAAGTTCTGCCTTTTGCACAATATACGGATATGGTTTTAGAAATGGATCATTCGGATCTGTTTACTTCTCGTAGACTTTCAAAGCAGGATCGTGATTTCAGAAAAAATCTCATGGTGAATTTAATTAACATGTCGATAGAACGTAATGATACGGTAACTGACTTAGAATTTAGTTTTGAAGATGTAATCCCAGCTAGGCTCAACAATTCCGAAATTAGCAACATCCTTTAGCTTTGAGTGATGAATGGCGTGACTTTGTCGCGCAGACTTCATAAATAGTAATTTCATCGACCAATGAGTCGCTGGAAGATGTTCAATCCAATGAACGAGCTCATAAATTCCGTACCAAAGAGTGAGTCCAAAGGCGAAGGGGAGAATCAAATGATGTGGTAGAAAAAGTTCGGCCACGAGAACTAATCCAGGCAAATAAACGACAAAATAAAAAAGTTGAATCCAGGGAGGCATGAGAAGCATGTAAACATCATCGAGGTGATCATACTCCATACGATGGGACTGGTAGAATGTATGGTGCCAGTGATGCATTTTAAATGCCCAGCCAAACCCAGGTAGCTTTTTATGTAGAAGAAAACGGTGGAGAAAGTAGGTAAACGTTGTTGCATAACCTATGGCAAAGAAAATCACGAGGAGAGTGCTTATTCCCCAATCAAGTCTAGTACCAATATAAAAAATCGCACTTATTTGGATAACTGAGAAAATCGCCACATGAAGCTGACCTCGGTAATACCAAGGAATGACTTTCTTTCTAAAGGCATTTCGATAACGTTCCATACGACTATCTTCTAAATAATCTAATTCTAATTCCCATTGAAATTTCTGGTTCTGCTTTCATGCCGGCCCTTGAGTCGTAGGTGCCAAGAAAGCTAAGTCCCACATAACCGGTTATAACACCTTTACCGCCAGAGAGTCCTACCGTTGGCCCCATTTGAAATCCTCCCTCACCGGGAAGAGTTTTATAGCCTCTCATGGCCCCACCAACATAAAATGAATTTCCAAAAGGATGTTTACCATAAACAGATGAGATTCCATTTCCCCCAAGGCTACCATCAAGATTGACGGAGACATGGTAATCCTGTCGACCACTTTTAAGTTTAGTGTAGGTCACACCAGCTCCTAAAAGCCATGGCATGCCTAGATTAACCCCAGCATGAATGAGATGAGTGTGCTTCGTTGGTTTCTCCGTAAGCACTAAAACATCATCACCTTGGTGGCAAATCAACGCTTCGACTGGCGCTCCATTAGGAATCTCAAGGATTTGCCGCTCTTGCGGTGAACTTGGGTCACATTGGTCTGCAACCTGTGCTTCAGCATAAAGAGATATAAGAAAGAGACAAATTAAGAATAGATTTTTTTTCATGAGGTCAATCTATCAGATTTGGGAATCCTTCAAGATGCTTTTGAAAAAAATTCACAGGAGTATTTCTATTCCTCGTCTTTTAGAACTCACAACCCGTTAGGTTTTGAATAACTGTTTTACCGAGTCTTTCCGATTCATTGAGAGCCTCATCGCAATTCATCCCGTACCACGCTTCCCAAGATTTCTTGGTCACCGTGATTGAATTTTTTAACTCGTTCGTATCATTCACGATTTCAACAGAATTCATTGAACAGTAATTTGGCATTTCTCTGTGATCCGTTGGAATACCATACCTATCTGACTGAATTGAACCCTGACATAAGATAAACTCTTCGCCCATTTTTCCAATTCTTTGGTCACATTGAGAAGTTGTGTCGGAAGATGTGAAAATTTCGTTAATCTGATGATCATCGATGATTAGTTGAACATCTCCATTTCGAAGGAAGGTGGTCTTGATGTCTTTACAGACCCCTTTTCTATTTGCAAGCCTTACAAAATAATCCAATGTCATCACTGGCAAAGGCACACTTGAGGCAAGTGAAAGATTTGTAAGAGTCAAAAGACAGAGGAGGGCACTTGTTTTTAGCATATTTTTACCTATTAGTTTTTTTTCCTTCTATATCCTTTTATTCACTAGAAAGAAAAGACTAATGTAATAAATTCAATTTTTGTAAAGGATGATGAGATTTACGATCATTAATACGAATGCTGGAACAATTTCAATGAATCGGTCTTTAGTCTTTAAACGAATAACCACACCCAAAAACATGAGGAGGGCGAGACCAGTTGAACTCAAATATAGTATAGGAGTATAAAAAGAACCGACGATTAGCCCAATTCCTCCCAACAGCTCTAATGCTCCGGTAAGAGTACGAAATTGTGATAAACCGTATCGATGAAATTCGATTTTCATGTGATCAGTGCTAAGGCACAGAAATCCATAAATAATAAATGTAATTGCAGTTAAGAATATGAGGGTGACTATCATGATTTATTTTATCATAATAGAGTGAGATGTATAATTAGATAAATGATAAACCGGAGGTTAAAGATGAGTAGCAGTTTATTAGACATAGTGAAGATCCTTGTTTTTTCTTCCGTATTTTTTGTCTGGGTTGTTCGCTATCAAAATATCGTTGAGGAGTTTCGGGCCTACAACTACCCAAATTGGTTAAGAGATAGTGTAGGTATTCTGAAATTATCTTTTGTAGGTATGCTCATTAGTTCCAATGCTATACTTGTCATGACTGGTTCGGTTGGAATCATGGTGCTCATGCTTGCAGCAATATTCACCCATTTAAAAGTTAAGAATCCATTTCCCAAAATGATTCCATCAATGGTCCTCTTTGGACTCTGTGCAGCCATCTTCTTGAATCGATAAAATGAATCAGTTGTCTGTTCCACCTAGAGGTTTTATCGAACATGAATTCTCTCGTGATTTTCATGGCACGGATGAGAAACTCCAGCAATTTTGGAATAAGCTCTTACTTCGAGAGACTTTTACGAAAGACCAAATCTTTCCTTACCGAGTAGAGTTTTCTGAAAATGCTCAAGAAGGATACATGATTCCGGGTGAACTTAATATTCATCATGGCCCCTTTCTTAGTGTTCATGGGGCCGTCGGCGAAATTACGAAGAACTATAGAAATCTTAATTATTTTTATGGATCCTATGTTCTTAGCTTCAGGTTAGTACGACCAGTTCAGCTAGAGTTCTTTAAAGAGGATCAATTCATTAAGCTTAAGTTCAAGGTCTA
>CAMAYW010000126.1 GCA_945862475.1 Bacteriovorax stolpii | reverse complement strand
TTGCTACAACTTCAAAAAATCTTTCGAAGCTTGTAGGTGCAGGAAAGTTCTCTCGCGCACTTTACACTTACTTCAGCGGAGCGCAGATCGATATGATCGCTCTTCGTGAAAGAGGAACAGACGTGGAGTTAATTGCTCGTCATTTTATTGAAGAGTATGCCGCAGAAAATGAAGCTGGTGATATCGCTCTTTGTTCAGACGCTGCTCGAAAGCTAACTGATTACAACTGGAACAATAATCTTCACGAACTAAGAACATTTATTCGTAAAACGCTGAACAACATGGAAGGGAAAACTCTTGATGTTCAAGCCATTGAGAAAGGTGAGCGCAAAGTTGAATTCACTTCTTCTGAAGCTGATGAAGATGGTTTAAAGCTTATGTCTCTCAAAGATGCTGAAAAACTTCTTATTAAAAAAGCTCTTGTTTATACTTCTGAAAATAGAACACAAGCTGCAAAAATCTTGGGTGTTTCTATCCGTACATTAAGAAATAAAATTAATGAGTACAGATCAGAGGGTGCTAGTTATTTCGTAAATTTACGATAGTAAAGAACTAACTATTGAGGCCATCACAATGGAAGTGAGTGACAAAACATTAAAAGCATTAACAACGGCGTTGAATTTCCGTGAAATGAGACAAGAACTCATTTCTACCAACGTCGCCAATGCCAACACTCCTGGCTTTAAGGCCAAGAAGATGGATTTCGAAGAAGCGTTGGCACGTGCTTTGGATGTTGATGGTCAGATGCAGATGGGTGTCACGGATGAGCGACACCACAATGTAGGAAATGGTGGCTTCAATAATTTAGAGCCAGAAATCTATGACGACCCAAATGGAGTTGTTTCTGAAAATGGAAACACGGTGGACGTCGAAGCTGAAATGGCAAAGATGGCAGAGAACAAGCTAATGTACGATACACTTGTTCAATTAATTAACAAGAAGATGGGGTTAATGAAATACGCCATCAACTCTGAGAAGTAAGGGGTCATTAAATGGATTTACTTTCGTCTCTTAGAATTTCTTCCAGTGGGTTAGCAGCGCAGAGAAAAAGAATGGAAGCCCATTCTTCCAATATCGCGAATGCTCAAACTACTAGGACTGCCGAAGGTGGACCTTATCGCCGTAAAGAAGTTGTCTTTGGTTCAGAACCAGCTAGAGAAGCTTTCTCGGAAATTTTAGAGGGGGAATTAGAAGAAAACGCTCAGACCGTACATGCAACTGAAGTTGTTCATTCTGATAAGGTTGTTTATAAGCACGACCCGACTCATCCAGATGCTAATGCTGAAGGATATGTAGCGATGCCAGATATTAATCCTATGGTGGAAATGGCGAATATGATTGAAGCTCAAAGAGCTTACGAATCAAATGTGACTGCGATCAATACGACCAAACAAATGGCGATGAAAACACTTGAAATCGGAAGAGGTAACTAATGGCCATTAAAGACATAGGTAGTTTCCAGCAAACTCTTGGTAACGCTGATGCCAAGGGGTGGAGCCGTAAAGTTGATAATGATATGTCCTCTGGCTTTGATATTAAAAGCCCGGGCCTCGAAGGAACGTCTGAAACAGGACAGTCTTTTGGAGAATTTTTACAAGAATCAATTAGTAAAGTGAACTCTTTACAGCAAGAGGCCAATGTTTCAATGGAAAAATTAGCAAGCGGTGAGAGCCAGAACTTGCATGAAACACTTCTTGCAGTAGAGAAGGCAGAAATATCTTTCAAGATGATGAATCAGATACGTACAAAAGTATTAGATGCTTATCGTGAAATTATGAAGATGCAGATCTGATCATTAGGATGATGATCAAATCAGAATCAGGAGGATTCCTTGAATAGTTTTTTTACGCAAACACTTCAGAACTTTGTAGATTTCTTCAAGTCTCTGGATATGACCAGAAGAATTGGACTCGTTGTCGTTGCTGGTCTTCTCGTGGCCACGATGGCAGGAATCGTCATTTGGTCTGGAAAAACAGATTATAAAGTTCTCTATACTGACCTCACCAAAGATGATTCTGCAGTTATTGCAAGAATGCTTGAAGAGGGAAAAATCAACTATCAAGTTAAAGATGATGGAAAAACGATCTTGGTTCCTGAAGATCAAGTTGAGATTTGGCGATTGGAAATTGCTAAAAAAGGTGTGAATTTCACAGGTACAGTTGGTTACGAAGTTTTTGATAAACAAGCTTTCGGAACAACTTCATTTGTTCAAAAAATTAATAAGCAAAGAGCTCTTGAAGGTGAACTTGTTAAAACGATCATGCACATTAAGGGTGTGACTCGTGCTCGAATTCACCTTTCAATTCCAGAGTCTTCTCCATTCGTTTCAGAAAGAAAACCACCAAGTGCCTCGGTCGTTCTCGATGTTGAGCGCGGCGTGACTATGACTGGCGATGAGATCAAGGGAATACAATCTCTTGTTAGTTCTTCTGTCGATGGCATGAGATCCCATAATGTCGTGGTGATCGATTCTCGAGGTAAAAAACTCTCTGAGAACGATGGCGATTCAATGTCCACAGAAACTGCTAATCGCATCGCACTTGAAACGAAACTAAATTCTCAATATGAAAAGAAAGTTGAAGAAATTCTTTCTAGAGTGATTGGTGAAGGTAAGGTTATCGCAAAAGTTGCGATCAAGATGGACTTCACTGAAAAAATAGAAACTCAAACATCTTATGATTCAGAAAACGCTGCCGTTGTATCAGAAGTTCGTAATGAACAAAAAATGGTTGGAGTTCGTCCTTCTCCGCAAGGAATTCCAGGAGCGAGGTCAAATCTTCCAGGAGAAACTCCTCAGCCTGGTGTTCCTGAAACTCGAAACGATGTGGATAAATCCCTCGTGACTCGTAATATGGCCGTTCCAACGGTTGTAACGAAATCAAAAAAACCAACGGCTGAAATATCTAATATCTCAGTTGCTGTGATGGTGGATGGTAAAAAGGTCCCAGTTCTTGGGAAAGATGGTGCCCCTACTCTTAACGAGGAAGGAATCCCTGTTTCAAAATATCAGGCCTGGACTCAGGAAGAACTGAATAATTTTACTCAAATTGTGGGTTCTGCCTTAGGGATTAACCAAACTCGCGGCGATAAACTCGTTATTAAGAACATGGAATTTGCAAAGGAAGATCTTTCAGAAATGGAAGCCATCATGAGAGCACGTGAAAATCGTGAACTCATGAAAAACATCACAAAATACTTGATGATTGGTGCTATAATTTCCTTATTCTTCTTCCTCGTCGTCCGTCCATTTATCCAGTGGCTTACGGAGAATTCGGTTGAATCCATTGAGGACTTCTTACCTAAAACGATTGAGGAACTAGAAAAAATTCAGGCGAACCAACGCCTACCAGGACTTGAGGATGTACTTCCTTCTTTAGAGGACAAACTTAATCCTGAAAAAATTGAAGGTAACATGTTAAGAGAGAGAATTATTTCCTTAATTGAATCTAATCCAGGCAAAGCTGCCCAGGTTGTTCATGAAATGATTCACGCATCTGATGCTCATAAAGAGATTGCTTAAGTAGGAGTCAAAAGTGGCTGAAGAAAAAAAAGCTTTAGAACCTGATGTTCAGTATGCCCTACTGTCTGGTCAGGAGAAGGCCGCTATCCTTCTTTCGGCCCTTGGACCAACAACAACAAAGCTTGTTTTTAAGCATATGAAAGACAATGATGTGAAACGCATGATTAACACCATGTCGAGTCTTTCAAAATCTCCCATCTGGATGGTTAAAAAAGTCCTTGAAGAATTCTATTCTTCCTTGAATGAAGATAATGATCTTCTCTTCTCTGAAAATAAAGGACGCGATTTTATTTTAGGAACACTTGGTGAAGACCGTGCGAAGCAGCTTCTAGGTCAAATTGTGGACGTAGGTAGCTCAAATACACTAGAGTCTTTAGAACTTGTTGATACGCGTACGTTAGCAAACTTTCTTATCAATGAGCATCCTCAAACGATAGCTCTTATTTGTGCTCACCTTCCGGTCGAGAAAAAAGTGGACGTGCTTCGAAAGCTTCCTGAAGGTCTACAGGCCGAAGTTGTTCTCAGGGTCGCCAATCTTGATTTCGTGTCACCTGAACTTATTGCTCAACTTGATGATGTTCTTAAAACGGAATTATCTACTCTTGGATCAATTGATACGCAACAACTCGGAGGAGTTGAGCCTATCGCAGATATGCTCAATCTCATGGATAAAAACTCTGAGAAAAATATCATGGCAAGAGTGGAAGAAAAAGATCCGGAACTTGCAGAAGAAATTAGAAAACTTATGTTTGTCTTTGAAGATATTATTTTCGTTGATGATCGTGGTGTTCAAGAGCTTCTTAAAATTGTGGATAACACAAAACTTGTTATCGCCCTTAAAACAGCTCCGGAAGATGTTCGAACGAAGCTCTTTAAGAATATGTCTAATCGAGCAGCGACACTTCTTAAGGAAGATCTTGATGCTATGGGACCGACAAAAATTTCCGACGTGGAAAAGGCCCAGCAAGATATTGTTATGCAGCTTAAAGATCTTGAATCTAAAGGCAAGGCACTCATCTCACGTGGTGGAGATGGCGACGCATTTGTTTAATAGGGGACTGACTCAATGGAAAAGTTTCGTAATACAGAAATTAAACCTTTTCAGTTTTCAGATCTTCAAAGTTCTCATGTCGTACAACAAAACCAACTTAAGTCATTTGAATTTAAGACTCTTGATGGTCAGTCACTCACCGATGTCAATGTGTCCGATGAAGAGATTCGTTCGGAAAGAAAATTTGCTCAGAAAAATAATTTCAAAATCGATGATATTGTTCGTGATTACAGAGGTCTTTCTCGTCAGGAACAAAATGATCTTGAAAAGCGCATTCAAGATGAGGTTAAGCGTCGCTTAGATGCTGCCTTTGATGACGCTTATAAAGAGGGTTTGGAGCAAGGAAAAAATGAGGGTAGAAATTCGGCGGAAACCGATTTCCAATCAACTCTAGCAAAAAAAATCGAGGATCTAGAGCAGGTCATTACTCAAGTTCATTCACAGTCTGATAGAATCTTGGAAAATAACAAACAAGAAGTTTACGAATTCATTAAAAGATTCACGAAATGGATTGTCCTAAAAGAAATAAATGAAAAAACTTATCTCGAGGGACTTCTTGAAAAATTAATCCTCGAGCTAAACGCCAGAAAAAATCTCATCGTGAAAGTAGGGAAAGCGAATTTTTCACAAATGCCAGAAGTGATTCAACTCGTAGAATCTCGTCTTGGCCAGTTATCCAATATAAGAATCGAAATTGTGCCTGAAATTAATCATCCTGGAATTATTCTTGAGAGTGAAAATGGCTTGATCGATGGATCACTAGAAGGTGTTTTCCAAAACATCGACAAGATCTTTGAGCAGGTTATTCCAAATGAATAATCTCGGACTTTCACAAATTCTTAAACATATTGAAACTAAAATCCCTTATGAGAAGATCGGGAAAATTCTTGGTTCTCGAGGTATGGTTTATGAAGCCTCTGTTCCGAAGGCGATCCTGGGATCAAACGTAGAATTTGTTGCGGAGAATGGGGAAAGATCAATGGGTGAAGTCGTTGCCATTCAAGGTCAGAACTGTATGGTCATGCCCTATAATGAGATCTCTGGCATTAATTCTGAAACAAAAATTCATTTAAAAGATATCGTCACTGAAATAAATATTTCTTCCAACATGCTAGGAAGAGTGATTGATTTTCAGGGAAATCCCCTTGATGGTAAAGGCCCCATCGGTGGTAGCTTTGAAAAAAGATCTATTTTTGGAGTGCCACTTAATCCTCTGGACCGTCCCCCCATTCGTGAAGCTTTAGATACGGGTATTAATTCAATTAATTGTTTTATTACCGCTGGTAAAGGTCAAAGGCTTGCGATTATGGCGGGCTCTGGTGTAGGTAAGTCAGTTCTTATGGGTATGATTGCCCGAAATACCAACGCTGACATCAACGTGATTGCTCTTATCGGCGAGCGTGGCCGTGAGGTCTTAGAGTTTATTCAGTCAGATCTAGGTGAAGAAGGTCTTAAGAGGTCAGTGGTTGTGGTTGCGACTTCTGATACATCGGCGCTCATTCGCGCAAAGGCTGCCTACACAGCAACAACGATTGCAGAATATTTTCGTGATCAGGGACAAGATATATTATTAATGATGGACTCCATCACTCGTTTTGCGATGGCCAATCGTGAGATTGCTCTTTCAACAGGCGAGCCACCTGGCCAAAAAGGTTACACGCCTTCAGTTTTTGCAAAACTTCCAAAATTAATGGAAAGGGCGGGGACGAAAAAAGGCGCCGGCTCTATTACTGGGATCTATACCGTTCTCGTTGAAGGGGGCGATATGGATGAACCGATCGCAGATGCTGTTCGGGGTATTTCAGATGGTCACATCGTTTTATCACGTCAGCTTGCAGCTCGTAACCATTATCCAGCGATAGACGTTCTTGCATCGATTTCAAGGGTTATGCCTAAAGTCGCAACGAAAGAGCATAAAATAGTTGCCTCACACTTAAGAGATTTATTGGCGGCCTATAAAGAATCAGAAGACCTCATTACTGTAGGTGCCTATGCCAGAGGATCAAACCCGAAGGTTGATAAGGCGATTGTTATTTACGATGACCTCATTAATCTTTTGAGGCAGCAAGTAGAGGAAGCTTTTACTATTGAAGAACTCTTTGATCGCATGCTTGAAGTTGCCCGTAAGGCAGAGAAAGCAGTTGATCCAAGTTTTAGATAATTATGAAAAAATATGCATTTAGGCTCGATGCCGTCCTGAAACTCAGAAAGTTAAAAGAAGAAAATTGCCGGATGGAACTGGGGCAAATGATCCTTTTTTTGAACAAAATTGAGGATCAAATCAATCACGAAAAAAATGAAATCAATAAATATTTTGAAATCCAGCAGGGAGCCTTAAAGAATGGTGTCCTGGGTGGACAGATTAATGCATTTCCTGGACTTATTAGAGCCAAGGATCAAAATATTACTCTTCTTGAGCGCGACAGAT
>CAMAYW010000125.1 GCA_945862475.1 Bacteriovorax stolpii | reverse complement strand
ATAAGTCATTTGGGTCGACCGGATGGGAAAGCTGATCCCAAGTACTCTCTTGAGCCTGTGGCGGAGTATCTTGCAAAGAAACTCGCAACAGATGTCATTCTTTCAGAATCCGCAGTTGATAATGGAGTGAAAAATCTTCTTCAACTTCCTGAAACAAAAATTGTTCTCCTTGAAAATATTCGTTTTATTCCCGGCGAAGAAAAAAATGATATGGAGCTTGCTGAGAAACTTTCTCAATACGGAGATGTTTATGTGAATGACGCTTTCGGAGCTGCCCACAGAAAACACTCTTCCACCTATGCTATTAACGCTTTCTTTAAGAACCGAGCTTATGCTGGGTTATTAATGAAAAAAGAAATTGATTCCCTAAGTGCTCTTCTAGAAAAACCTGCCAAACCTTTTGTTGCTGTTCTAGGGGGAGCAAAAGTTTCGGATAAAATTAAAACCATCGAAAAGATGCTCGTTCTTGTTGATTCATTATTAATTGGCGGAGCGATGGCCTATCCATTTTTAAAGGCTAAGGGTATCACTGTTGGAAAATCGCTTTGTAGCGATGAAGACGTTAATCTTGCGAAACAACTTCTTCAAGCTGATAAGGGAGGCAAGATCCAACTTCCTAAGGACCATATTATTGCAGATGGCCTAGAGGCTGGACCTGAGGCATGTGCCAACACCAATATCCCTGAAGGCAAGATGGGTCTCGATATTGGACCAGAAACAATTAAGTCCTATTCAGACCACCTTAAAACAGCCAAGACCATTTTCTGGAATGGCCCTATGGGTTTGTTTGAGTCTAAAAATTTTGAGAAAGGAACGATGTCCATTGCACACACAATTGCTTCCACGAAATCATTTTCTGTTGTTGGTGGAGGTGACTCGGTAGCAGCAGTCCAGCAATCTGGTGAAGCTGATAAATTTGGCCATGTCTCCACTGGTGGAGGAGCATCCCTTGAGTATATTGAGAAGGGAGAACTACCTGGTGTACAAGCACTTAAAATGGGAGTTTAGTGATGAAAAAATTATTAGTTGGGAATTGGAAAATGAATAAGAACTCTCATGAAGTAGCAGAGTTCTTTAAGACCTTTAATGAACATTTTTCAGAAAAAAGAGAAGCTTGGATTGCCTCACAATCTATTCATTTTCCTATCGTTGAGGAACTTAAAACTTCCGGTGTAAAAGCTGGACTGCAAAACTGCTCTGAGCATATTGATGGGGCCTTTACAGGAGAAGTTTCTCCCAGAGCTCTTAAAGATATGAACGGCCATTTTGTGATTCTTGGTCACTCTGAGAGAAGACAATACTTTGGAGAAACTTCTCGAGGTTTAAACGCGAAAGTTCGAACTGTTATGAATGAGGGTCTCGTAGCAGTTTACTGCGTTGGTGAAACTCTCTCGGAAAGGGAAAATGGTCAGACACTCTCCATCATTGAGGACCAACTGCACCAGGGATTAAACGATCAGTCGAAGGCCAACATAGACAATCTCATTATTGCTTATGAACCCGTTTGGGCCATTGGGACAGGTAAAACAGCGACGCCTAAAGAGGCCCAAGAGGTTCATGCTTATATTAGATCAATCCTTCAGACCAAATTCCCAAGCTTTGGTGACAAGACAAGAATCCTTTACGGAGGCTCAGTAAAACCAGATAACATCGAAGAATTACTGGCCCAAAAGGACATTGATGGTGGACTTGTGGGTGGAGCAAGTCTCAAGGCCAAAGATTTTTTGGCACTATGCGGAGATAAATAAACGAAATTGTTTTGCAAGTTCCCAGAATTTTGTTAAAAATAGGGGCTTAATTTGGAGACCAGAAATTTATGATTACTTTTTTAATCGTTTTACACGTTATCATTTGTTCATTACTCGTTGTCGCCGTTCTCCTTCAATTCGGAAAAGGTGCTGAGATGGGTGCCGTTATGGGTGGTGGAGCATCTCAAGCTGTCTTCTCTAGTTCAGCTAAGGGTAACTTCATGACAAAGTTAACTTCAATTTTGGCCATCAGCTTTATGGTTAATTCAATCATCCTTACGACGATGAAATCTCGCGATGCTAAGAAATCACTCTTTGATAATGAGGCCCCTGTGGCGGCACCTCTGAATTCAGATGTTGAAGCTATGAAGAAAAAAGAATTAGAAGCGACAAGTGGATCAACCACTGAAGTCAATAATTCTCCAACAACTGCGGTACCAGCGGCTTCGGCCCCGGCAGCAACTGAACCAAATGCTAAAAAATAAGAACTGATTATTTGTTTTTAATTTGAGGGATGAGGCAACTCATCCCTTTTTTTTATCTTTTTCATCAACGACTCTAATTTTTCCATAGCCCATTTCTTTACTAAACTTTTTAATTTCTTCAATCGGTAGTTTGGCATAAGGAATTGTAGGATCAAAAGTATCAGCGAGTCGAAGATCCTTCGCATTTTCAACTTTAACGTATCGAACTTGAGCATCAAATACATCAAAGATATCTGGATCAAGTTTTACTGCGCGAAATTTTCTCATCGTATTCATAGCATCTTGAAGAGAGAGAACTTCGTTGTAAGAGCGTTTTGTCGTAATCGCATCAAAGAAATCTGCAATCGTACAAACTCTGGCAAGAAGATGAATCTCTTCCCTTCCTTTTAATTTCTTTGGATAGCCAGTTCCATCAAAGTTTTCATGATGCTCGTGAACAATTCTTGCAATGATTTTCAAATCAATTTCTGAATTCACTTCGCAGTGCCCGCCCAGGAGAAGCTCCAACCCAAAATCAGGATGCTGCTTAATAACAGCATACTCCTCTGGAGAAAGCCCTCCCGGGTTATTCAAAATGTGGGTAGGAATTTTTATTTTTCCTAGATCATGAAGAAGACCACCAAGTCCAGCATGGATAAGTTCTTTTCTCGATGCTTTTGGATTTAAACCTTTAAATATTTGAATGCAATACATCGATACGTTAATCGAGTGATCGTAAGTATAAAAATCATGAAAAGATAAATTCCCAATTAAGTTTCTAAGGGAATCAATATCGTGATGATCAAGCACATCCACCATGGATTCCACAACCTCTCTACATGCCTCAATGTTTTTAGCGAGTAGCTCCGTAGAAAATTCTTTCTCTTTATCAAAGATATTGTGCAAATACTCGAGAGCTGCATCCTTAATGACGTTGGCCTTATGAACGTCCTCAACATTGGAGCGAATAAGACTTTTTAAATAACTCGATCGTTGTTCCTCTGGAACATACAAATGAAAATATTTTTTATGAAAACTATCAAGCTCATCTCTCGATAAAATCCCACCAGCGGGAAATATTTTGACGAATTTCTCTTTACCCTTCACAACAGAAGAATTGATATAAAGATCGTAAGTAAGTGGCCCTTCGGTTTGAATTAAATCGTACCGAACGGAAAAGAAACTAGATTCACTCATAGTCGCCCTATTGTACCACTTTTCGGTTCCTATAAATGAGTAGGAAAAAAATAAAGGGCCCACAATTGTGGGCCCTTGCGAAAATTAAAAATTTATTAAAATACTAAAATGGAATGTCATCAGCAGCAAAAGATGCGTCTGAAGCAATTTGATATTCTTGAGCAGGTGCTGGTGCTTGAGAGTAAGACGTATCTACTCCAGCATTTGTATTTGCATTTGCAGACGGTCCACCAATGAATTGAACTGTTGAAGCTAAAATTTCTGTTGTGTAGCGCTTGTTACCGTCTTTATCGTCCCAAGAACGAGTTTGAAGACGACCTTCTAAAAATGCCTGACGACCTTTAGCAAGATATTGGTTACAAAGTTCTGCTAATTTTCCCCAAACAACAACTCTATGCCATTCAGTTTTTTCTTGTTTCTGACCTGACTTATCAGTCCAAGATTCAGTTGTTGCTAAAGAGAAGTTACAAACAGGTGAACCACCTGGTGTGTACTTCAATTCAGGATCCTGGCCTAGTCTTCCGAGTAAAATAACTTTGTTTACGCTCATAAATGCTCCTTCATAATCGCATAGGTTGCGAATAAAAATTGGTAAGGGGTTTCCTATAACCTCTTCATACCTTAGGTTGATATTGAGTGGGAAAAGAATTTTCCTTTCCTTTCCTAACTCAATGAAAATTTCATACCGAGAATTAAATTTCTAAGTGGTGGAAATTGAAGTTTTCTGACGAGAAGCGAGAAAACTAATTATATTGTGAGTACGTAGTTTCTTCTAGTTTGGCACGTTTTAGGACGGGTGTATCCGGATTTTGTTTAAGAAATTCTTCTACTTTTTGGCGAGCAAGTTTCACATCTTTTTTGTACCACTTCGGATCAAAGCCGCAATAAGGGCACTGGAGATCTTTTCTATAAAGTGATTTATGAACACTTTCAAAAATCGCCCAAATGACTGGTAAAGAGATCAAACCTTTCCAGCTTATAAATGGGTAAACTACGGCTGAAAAAACTAAAGTAAGAACGAATATTTGTCCGTAATGAAGCTTCGTGAGATGTCTCGAATAGCGCAGCTTTCGAGGAGTTCTACAAAGGGCACAAAAACAGTCTTTAGCTGATCTTTTCATTTCAGTCTCCTGGTCTCATTAGACCACAGGTCACTAGTCGCTTCTCCCCAGCAAAATTTGCCTAGCTAAAAGAGCCTCTAGGCATCCCGCGATGCCTAGGGAGGTGAATTTTTTGGAAGGCTTTTAGAGGTGGGCACTGGGAGAGGAATACCGAATTCTGCGAACGTCCAACCTCCAAAGATCGGCACCCTTTGGATGGCTTTACACAAGGCAAGTCCCGTACCAAAATAAGAGTACGTAATATTCATGACTTTAACCGATTAAAACTGGCGCCAGTGGCAAAACGAAACCACATCATGGCCCTGCAGAAAAACGAGCAGGGACAAATTAGTATCTTCTTTTCAGCTTCTCTTGTGGTGATGATCACAATTATCGCTTTCGTGATTAATATTGGTCTCTTTGTAAAAGCAAAAATCAATCTTCAAAATGCCACAGATGCAGCTGCCTACGCTGGGGCCTCAGTTCAAGCGAGACAACTCACAAAAATCGCTTACCTAAACTGGGAAATGAGAAACATCTACAAGGAATGGCTTTATAAATATTACGTCATTGGAAATCTCAATATTCCTGACGTTGAAAATCCTGATGCCTCGTCCACTAATTACATGCAATTTAAACTGATGGAGGACAAAAATCCTTTAAGTGGAGAAATCACTAAAGATCTTTTTAATATCCCTGCTGTTTGTATTCATATCTCTGGCTCTCAAACGAATATTTGTAAACGCTACTCTGTACCCGGTCTTCCAGAGTTTGGAGATTCGGGCCTCGTAGGTGCTGCCGAGGCTTCCAGAGCTTTTATGGATTCACTCATTTCAACCAAAGTGAATGACTGTGTCGATCGTTCAAAACTCAATATGACTGTTGCCAATACTTGGACCTACAACGTCTTAAGTAGCAGCATGGATGATTCAATCGCTGGAAACGGTCCTGCGATCCTTTCTGATCGTCAAGGTGCTTGGCCAAGGGCTGTTGAACTTGCTCTTAGAATTAGAAATCTTGAATACGTCATGAATCGACCGGCGATAAGTAATGTTTGTGCTTCTGGTTCATCCAATCTCACAAACTGTAATCAGGGAATTGCAAGTTTAGATCCAAAGATTCTAGGAAACGAGAGAATCGTCAAAGCGTTTTATTCTGGATTCAGAAATTTAGGTAATGACCTTGATAATGAAATGAAAAATTCATTCACGCTCACAGAGTTACCTCCAAAAAAAGTTAAGTACGATAACCCTGATGATGCTAGTAATCTTCTTATTCCTGAATCCAAACTAGGAAGCTACGAAAGGCAGTGGCTGGATCTCAAGCTGATGATGGTCAATTATGCCATTTTTTATGCGGCCATGATTCCAAGAGCAGATTCTAAGACATCAGGAGCATGTGATATTTCAAAAGTTGCTATTCCTGTTCCTGGTTACCCTTTAGGATTTTACAAAAACCCTTCGGTCCTAACTTATTACGCGGTAAAAGGAGAGGCAGAATTTGTAGGGATGTTTAATCCGTTTCAAGAAGGAGCTGTTAAACTTCAAGCTTTCGCAGCGGCAAAACCCATGGGGGGAAGAATCGGCCCTATGCTATTTACTCAAAAAAGTGGCGAAAATTACATCACAGGTAGAACGGATTCTTTAAAATATAGATCTGTTCCTTATCTAACCTCTTATAAATTTGATGGGGTCGAAATAAGAGGAAAAAAATACAGTGAAAGTGAAACTGCATCGAATGTTGAAAAGTTTATTCCTGGACTTCCCCTTCCAACAAACTCCACTCAATCCCCAGGGTCTTTCTGGCTAGATAATCCAGGAAATCCGGTGGGAGGAAAGATATCAGACCCAACAAGAATTCAATTTGGAGTTCCCAACCTTGTTTATGATTACCAGGAAAACTTCAAACCCACTGGTTACACTGAATCGAGTCTTCAAATCCACACCATTAATGCTGTCGATGCATCCAGTGAAAAACCGATTGGTTTATTTTCAAAATATCAGTTCAAAAAATTTAGAGGGAGTGCCCTCACAAGTACCATTGGCCCAGATCAACTCCGTCACGAAATTAATCGTATTCGAACTCCTACTCTCTATGAAGCCGCGAATTACATGATCCCCACTTCAAATAGCGATTTAAATCTACCAAAAGGTCTTGATTCTTTTGGCTTTATATCGAATTCTGGATCACAACAACCTGAAGAGCGAGATGGAATTAAAACCATCAAATCAAAAATCTACGCTCCCCTTTATTCAAATGGTGGTCAAATTGACCTACTTTTCTCAAATGATTCTGAAGTGGTTCGGACCATCACTGATTACATGGGAACTCAAGAACAAGGGATGCTAAAATACCGGATGGCGATGAATAAAGCTGCCGTGAATATTTGGAAAGAAAAAGACAATAATCCTAATGCTGTGGGGGCTTCATCGGGATATGTGGGAGCTGCTGAAGGGGTATCAAACATCGATTTTAGTGCAAATCCGGACATCACTCAAAAGCCA
>CAMAYW010000124.1 GCA_945862475.1 Bacteriovorax stolpii | reverse complement strand
TCAATACTCGTCACTCCGTCCTTTTGAGGAAAAGTAACAAGGGCCCAAATCACAATGCTCACAATCAATATGATCCCACCGGCCTTCTTTACAAAAATCATCGCCTTATTTTTCATGACGAGCAGAAGATTTTTAATTCTTGGAATACGGTAAGGGGGAAGCTCCATGAGAAGCATTGATGGAGATGAATCAGGTAAGGTTTTCTTAAAAACATAAGAGACTAAAAGAGCTGATAAAAATCCTAGCATATAGAGCCCAAAAAGAACGAGGCCAGGAAGTTTTAACCACGGGATTCCTAAGATCGAAAGATTTGGAATGAGAGCAGAAATAAGGATGGCGTAAACAGGTAAACGGGCCGAGCATGTGGTCAGTGGAATCACGAGCATGGTGATGAGTCGCTCACGGTGATTATCAATAACTCTCGTTGAAAGCATTCCAGGAATAGCACACGCATGAGAAGACAATAAAGGAATCACTGCTTTTCCAGGTAGGCCAATTCGTCTCATGAAGGAATCCATAAGAAAGGCAGCACGTCCAAGGTAGCCAAGATCTTCTAAAAACTGAATGAATAAAAATAGAAGAACAATTTGGGGAAGAAAAACAAGAACTCCCCCTACTCCACTTATAATTCCATCAACCACGAGACTTTTTAAAAGTGTGTTGGAAATAGTTTCAGAGGCAAATTGCCCAGCACTGGAGAATCCTGCTTCGATTAAATCCTGTAAAGGAGAAGCCCAAGAAAAGAGGGTTTGAAATATAATAAGAAGAATAGAAAATAATAAAACAAGACCCCAGATTGGATGAAGGATAACCGCATCCACTTTCTCAGTAAAAGTGTCTGGACGAAGTTTTGTGAGAGTCACTTCATCTAAGAGAGCATCAATCTGTTTAAAAATTCCAGACACGTATGAGGGAGAACGAAACGTCTTTTGAAAATGCTCTGGAATTGTGAGCTCAACATGCTGACGTTCATTTAATTTAGTTTTTATTGATTGAATCAGATCTTGAACTCCCTCACCAGAGGAAGCACTCGTTGGTACGATTATCGCATTAAGTTTTGCTGCAAATTTTTCAAGATCTAAAGTGAAATTTCTCTTTTTAGCTTCATCCATTAAATTAAGTGCAATGACCAAAGGGTAACCAAGCTCTTTTAATTGGAGCGCCAAAAAAAGAGACTTATCTAAGTTCGTAGCATCTAGAACAAGTACAAAAAGATCAGCTGAACTTTCTTTTTCTTTTTTAAGTAAAAAATCTTTCGTCACTTTTTCATCAAGAGTAGTGGCATCTAGAGAATAAATTCCCGGCAAATCCATGACCTCAAGAATGCGTTGTCCATTCTCAGTAATCCATCCTGTTTTTTTCTCTACAGTCACTCCAGGAAAGTTCGCCACTCTCTGGAAACTTCCCGTGAGCTTATTAAAGAGAGCCGTTTTCCCAACATTGGGCATACCAACCAGAGCAATTCTAGGGATCATCGAAAAACCTCAACGGAGATTAAACTTGCTTCATCTGGGGTCAGGGCAACAGAGCGGCCTCGCACTTCGATTAAAAGAGGGCCATGTGAGAAAGGTGCTCGTCTTGTGATCCGAATATTTTCTCCATCCATAAATCCGAGATGCATGAGACGTGACTCAACATCTGATAGCTCTCTTAACTCATCATTAGAAAAAGATCTCACGATGAGCTTTGTATTTAGGGGGGCTTCTTTTACTGTCATATGTTTGATGTATCAAACTCCCTCCTTTCTGGCCATGAAATCTTAACAATTTAAGCCCCCTTTGTTTCTGGCCAACTCCTAGACATTCCGATACAAATTCATCACTTGGAGGATTTATGAAGTCATTTTTCTTTGCTCTTTTAGCCTTTTCTGTCTCTTGCTCTCAAGGACCTCTTGGAAAGAAAACTGAGGGAATAAAACTGACCATTCTTCACACCAATGATCATCATGGAAGATTTTGGTCTAATAAAGATGGTGAATACGGATTGGCGGCGCGAGCGACTCTTATTGCCCAAATTCGTGAGGAAGTAAAAAAGAACGGCGGCGAAGTTCTTCTTCTTGATGCTGGAGATGTTAATACCGGTGTTCCTCAATCGGATCTTTTGAATGCTGAACCAGACTTTAAAGGAATGTCAGCTTTGGGTTACGATGCGATGGCGCTTGGAAATCACGAATTTGATAATCCTCTAAAAGTCCTTTTTAAACAACAAAAGGACTGGGCAAATTTCCCATTTATATCGGCGAATATTTATGACAAAAAAAATAATCGATTGTTCCCATCTCATGTCACAAAAAAAGTGAATGGTCTGAATGTCACAATTTTTGGTCTCACAACTGAAGACACTCCTAAAAAATCAAATCCAGATAACTCCAAAGGGCTTTATTTTAGACCGGCCGTTGAAGAGGCGAAGGCCATTGTTCCCGTCCTAAGACCAACGAGTGATATCCTCATTGCTCTGACTCACACGGGTCACTATCCTGATGAAAAAAATGGGGCCGATGCTCCAGGAGATGTAACGATCGCTCGACAAGCAAAGGGCATTGATATCATTGTTGGTGGACACACTCAAAAGCCCCTCTTTAAACCAGACATTCAGAATGGAACAATTATTGTTCAGGCCTATGAGTGGGGCAAATACGTCGGTCGAATTGATCTTGAAGTAATTAATAAAAAAGTGATCCTTAAAGATTACAAACTCGTTCCAGTGAATTTAAAAGAAGACAAAACAAGAATTCTTCCTGATCAAAAAGTTGAGGCCATGCTTCGTCCGTTTAAAGAGAAAGGTGATAAATCTCTTTCTCAAAAAATTGGATTCGTAGATCAGGAACTCATGGGCCGTAGAGATGTTGTGAGAACTAAAGAAACAAATTTAGGAAATCTCATCACTCGTGCTTACAAAGACAAGTTTGGAGCTGATTTTGCCATTACTAACTCAGGGGGAATTCGTGATTCTATCTACCCTGGGGATATCACGATTGAAACCATTTTGATGGTTCTTCCTTTCGGAGGAGAAATTGTAACAGCAGAACTTACTGGTAAGGAGCTTAAAAATTACCTCGAGGCCATCACCTCTACTCTTCTTCCAGGGTCTGGAAGCTTTCCTCAAATGTCAGGGGCAACAATTGTTTTGGATCAAGCCACGAAGAAAATGAAGTCTCTTAAAATCAATGGGAAAGATGTTGAAGAAAAAAGAACATATCTCATTGCCCTTCCAGACTTTATCGCTAAAGGCGGAGATAATTATCCAATTATTAGCTTTAGAAAGTATGGTTATATAGATGCAGACGTTTTGAAGGCTTATATTGTTAAAAAGAAAAAATTGAAAGCAGAGACTTTTGAAGTTACTCAGTACATAAAATTCGAATAGGTTTCTAATATTTAGGGAGTTCAATCACAAAGGTTGTATTGGACTCCTTATCATCATAATACAGTTTTCCTCCGTGTTCCTCGATAATTCCTTTAGAAATACTTAATCCCAGACCAGTACCGACTCCTACTTCTTTAGTTGTAAAGAATGGCTGAAAGAGTTTGTTTTTAATCTCTTCACTTAAAGACTTACCACTATCCATAACTTTTATGCTAACGACCTTACTATCTTCAAAAATTTTTAACTTGATCCAGGGTTGATTCGTTGAACTTATGGCGTAAAACGAATTATTTATGAGATTTAAAAGGACTTGAGAAATTTCTACAGGACGACAAAAAACATCTAGATCTACGGTGTTATTCTGGATTTCGATTTTTGTGCCAAAGTTATTCATTTTTTCCTGACAAATATCGAGCGTCTCCTCAATTATTTTATTCAATGGATATCTGACTTTTTCATCTTTTGATGATTCCCTCGAAAATCTTTTCATTCCTGTGACAATCTTAGAAATTCTTGAAACGGTTTGATCAATCTTATTTAAATATTGCTCAAGATTGTTAGCATTCAAAGTTTGTCTTGTATTATGTCTATTAATAAGATCCACGTATCCCTTAATTATACTCAGAGGGTTATTAATCTCGTGGGCAATTCCACCCGCCATTTCACCTAAAGCAGACAATTTAGAATTTTGAGCAAGATGGATTTGTGTTTCTTTTATGTGAGTTATATTTTCTGCCATAAAGATGATTCCACCAATATCACCTCGTGCATCAGTCCAAGGCTTCATCGCCCACCGGATCCACAATTTCTGACCATTAACAATCTCAATGAGTTCCTCATCCTTCCCTATAGTCTCACCCTGAAGAACTCTTTCCATTTTGGAGAACCACTTGGTTTGCAATAGATTTCTTACTGACAAGTCCTCTTTGAGATCCGTATAAGGAGTCCATTCTTCGAACCATTTTGAACTGTAAGCGAGATAATTTAATTTTTTATCAAACATGGCAACGGGCGTAGGAAGAGAGCGAATCATGGCCTTTAATTGTTTCTCCGATTCCACGATAGCTTCTTCAATTTTTATGAGAGGAGTTATATTCACATTTAGTCCGATCATCTTGAGTGGTTGCCCAAGCTCATTTCGACTTGTCACAATTCCACGATCAATGCACCACTGAGTTTCACCTGTCTTCGTTATCATGCGAAAGCTATGCTCAAAGGTGGATTTTTTTTCAGACTTAAATTTCGTCAATTGATCAATCACCTGTTGCACATCGTCTGGATGGAGTGATTGCTTAAAAGTTTCAAAGCTTGAAGGCATCTCGTCTGGCCTATAACCAAGTTTTGTATACCATGAGCGACTTAATTTAACTGTGTTTGTAGTAATATCCCAATCCCATTTTCCAATTTGAGCAGAGTCGAGAGCGAGATTTAAGCTTAGATTTGCTTCGGCAAGGTCCTCCATCTTCTTTTTTAAATTTGTTTCAAGATTTTCAATCTTAAGGTGAAGATCCTTTTCAAATGAGTGTCTTTTTTCAGATTCAATTATTCTCCCTACAAAATCTGAAAAAATAGTAGCAAAACTTATATCGAGTTCATCCCAATCACGCGGGGAAGCCTTTTTCTCAATCGAGATGATTCCAATCATGAGGCCATCTGAAAAAATGGGAACATCTAAAATAGCAAGAACACCTTTTGTCACCACATAATTTTCAAACGTTTTAGTGGAAAAAGGACCATCATAGGTATCTCTTACAAGAACGACGCCTTCTTCTTTAATCTTTTTAAAGTAAACAGGGAAATCCTCTCTCTTTAGAACAGAGCCACTCGTTGAACCATCTTGTTTTATAACAGTAAGCTCCTCTAAAATTGAGTCGCCATTCTCTGAAAAGAACCATATGCCGACTCTTTCCGTCTCCATGACTTCGGCACATTGTTTTGAAATGATTTCTAGTGCCCTGAAGCGATCAGAGGAATAAATCTCGGCATTCTTTGCGAGCCAACTATGAGCAGCTAAATAAGTTTTAACTTTCGTTTCGTTCATCTTACGACCTTAGGGTATCTTTTAATATATCCTAAGAGTTCTTTGAGTAAACTTAAGTTTCTCTTTAGATTCGCTTAATAATTTTTAATGAAGCCCAGCTCTTCTAAGAAGTGCTGAAACATCAGGCTCTTGGCCACGAAATTTTTTGTAGAGCTCCATCGGGTGCTCTGTTCCACCCTTTTCAAGGATAAACTCTCTAAATTTATTGGCGACCTCTTGATTGAAAATGCCAGAATTTTGAAAAAACTCAAACGCATCGGCATCAAGAACCTCCGCCCATTTATAGGAGTAATATCCGGCTGAATAACCGCCTGCGAAGATATGGGAGAATGAAGTGGAAATACTTGTCCCAGGAAGTTTTGGAAGAAGGGTTGTTTTATCGATAGTTTTCGTTTCAAATTCACCGACATCTTTGATGGTCTCTGGATTGGCGGTATGATAGGCCATATCTAAGAAGGCAAATGAGAGCTGCCTCATCGTCGCTAGTCCCTCAAGAAATTTTCCGCTCGCTTTAATTTTTTTTACTAATTCTTCAGGAATTTTTTCACCGGTCTCATAATGAACAGCAAAGAGGTCCAAACATTCTTTTTCAAGCACCCAATTCTCCATAATCTGTGAAGGAAGTTCCACAAAATCCCAGAAAACATTTGTTCCAGAAAGATCTCGGTATTTTACTTTTGAAAGGAGACCATGAAGAGCATGGCCAAATTCATGATAAAGAGTCAAAACCTCATCTAGAGTTAATAGCGAGGGTTTCGTCTTAGTTGGCTTAGTGAAATTACAAACAATCATGATATGAGGTCTTTCAACAAGCCCCTGGTACATCCCCTGCTCTTTAATCCCAGACATCCAAGCACCGCCTCTCTTCGTGGCGCGAGGAAAAAAGTCTGTGTAAAAAAGACCAACGAAATTTTTACTTTTCTCATCGTAGACTTCAAAGGTTCTCACATCCTCATGATACTTAGGAAGATTAAAGACCTCATTGAATTTTAAACCATAGAGTCTCGTGGCAACTTCAAAAATACCATTCACCACATTTTCTAATTTAAAATAGGGTCTAAGCATTTCGTCATCCATACTGAGTTCACGCTTTTTTAATTCCTCAGAATAGTAAGCGGTATCAAAGGACTGTAGATCAGTGATGCCATCGAGTTCTTTCGCGAGACTCTTTAGGCGATCAATATCTTTCACGGCATGGGGTTTTGCTTTTGTGAGAAGCTCATCCAAAAAATCCATGACTTTTTTAGGAGACATCGCCATTCGTTCCTCTAGAACGTAATCAGCATGAGTGTTGTAGCCCAATAGCTTTGCTCGCTCCGTCCTGAGTGTAAGAATTTCCTTTAAGGTTTCTTGATTATCAAATTTTGTGTTGTACGTTTTTGAAGAGTTCGCAAGAAAAAGTTCTTTTCTAAGATCTCTTTTTTTTGAGTAAGTCATAAACGGTAACATACTTGGAACGTCTAAACTAAAACACCAGCTTCCGGCCTTGCCCTTTTTTTCGGCGAGCTCTGATGCTGCTTCAATAATTCCATCCGGAAGTCCAACGAGATCCGCCTTATCTTTAATTTCTAGAAGATAATCATTTGTTGCTTTGAGTACATTTTGA
>CAMAYW010000123.1 GCA_945862475.1 Bacteriovorax stolpii | reverse complement strand
GAGGTTTTTAATTCTTTCAGTAAGAATCGCAACCTGAACTTCAACAGTTCCAGAGTTTTTTTCAGAACCACCAAACTTTTTTGAAAGCTCGGCCGACCTTTGAGTTGTAATCATATCTTTCTCCTTTGCCCTAGCTCCAACCTTTCGTTGAAACCAAGTACAAGGTAAACTGGGCGAGCACCATTGCCCCCAATTCCTCGTTAAATTATGAACTTAGATGGAGTTTTATCGAAGAAATTCGGACATGTAAATCTTTAATTGATCGATGAGTCTTTCTTCGACTTGCCTAATCCTTTCGCGAGAAACACCATACTGATCCGCAATACTTTGAAGGCTTTCAGGAACTTCACTAAGTAATCGTTTTTTAAAGATTTCCTGGTCTCTTGGCTTAAGGCCTTTTACGAAGCTCTCTAGGTTATCTTTAAGAATCTCCAAATTCTGAAGATCACTCAGTTGATCATCCAATGAATCGTGATCCTGGGAAATCAGATCCGCGAAAACATGACGCCCACTGTCATCATCCAAAGGCTTATCTAGACTCACTTCCTGTCCTGAAGCAAGTCGCTGATCCATTTCCATCACTGCTTTTTCTGAAACCCCAAGGTTATCAGACAGGAGTTTCACGTCAGGCGTGATGCCTAAATTCATTAGCCTCTGCTTTTCCTTTAAAAGATTATAGAACAGTTTTTTTTGCTCTTGTGTCGTACCAATTTTTACAAGTCTAAAATTATCTAAAATAAATTTTAAAATGTAGGAGCGTATCCACCAACTTGCATAATAGGAAAGTTTCGCGCCTTTGGATGGATCATATTTTGAAACGGCCTTCATGAGACCAATATTTCCCTCTTGGATGAGATCCATGACATTTTTGTAAGAGTTTTTGTATTCAAGAGCAATTTTGACTACAAGCCTAAGATTAGCGAGAACTAATTTTTTCGCGACTTCAATGTCCCCAGTTCTTAACAATTCCGCGGTAAGCTCTCGTTCTTCTTCAATAGTAAGAAGTTTATATTTAGAAATCTCTTTAAGGTAAACGGTCAATGGATCTTGGACCTTAAGGTCCGAGGAAGCTCTAATGGCAGGTAAAGATTCGGACATCTTTGGTAACAAAGAATCGTTCAAGCTTTCAGGTTCAATAAAATCTGCATCGTCATCGAGATTAATCTCAATGACATCATCTTTTTTTTTCAACATCTCAGAGCGCTCACTTGATTTCACTAACTCTGGGGTCAAGTGAGTTTTACTTTTTTTCTTCGCCATAATTCAAAATGGGTTCCAAAAGGTTTTAGTCAAGGTTACCTTAGGAGATTTCGAATAAAAAAGATAGATCGTAAATTTAAAGTCTTAATTTAAGTCGACCTGCAGCTACATCAGAACGGTAGCGAATATAGCTAATAGCAAAGAGACCATAAGAAAAATTTATTGGCACTTTTATGATTTCCTCTTTGAGGTCGTTAAAAAGTGGGCCCTGATAAGTTGAGGCCTGTCTCATTATTTCTTTTGCAATAAGTTCAGAAAAAGTATCGTTCCACATCTTCTGTGTGAAATACTTCTCTTTTTCCTTTAATTGTAAGCCTAAATAGTGGGAAGTTTCTTTCTCTAATGCCTTTATACCGACATCATCTACGTTATTTTCTAATATCTCTATCTTGGATCTCAGCGATCTCAAGTAGTTCTTGGTAAGGTTTAAACTAAAACCCATTTTAATTTTATCGTTTCCCTTGAGGGCACGGTCCATCTCCCCAAGAGTTATGCTGAACTCTAATCCAAATCCATAAGTCGGTAGATAATCCGTTTTCAAGGTGGGATTCAGCTTAATTTTGAGCGATTCCTCAAATAGAAGAGTTGTTGAAAAAGATTCAAGAGTTGTCTTGGCCCATTTTGTCCAACGATCGTCGATACTGCTTTTTAGGTAAAAAGGTAATTCTTGATATTGATCTGCGGATTGAACAAAATCAGGCACTCCTGTCATAAGACTAATAAACTGAGATGTTTCAAAAATAGGATCCTCAAGTTCGCTCTTAGTAATCCATGACTTAACCTCAGGTAAGGTCACGGTTGGTGGATTTTGAAATCGAAAATGATGACAATAGAGTTTCGGTAAGTCAGTCGCAAGTCCAGTAGAACCGACACTTAAAGGAAATTTTAGTCTGAAGTTTTTCTGAGTTTCATTGCGACAAATAAGATCAATGCACGCCACCTGAACAGTGTCATTACTAGATTTTAAAGTCACCCTGTTTTCTCGGAGGTTGATCAAGTCTTTAACTCCGTTCATATTTTTGATCACAAAAGACATAATGAATCGATTATTCAAATATGGGGTCATCAATCGATAATCTTCAATGTCGCCACCCCAAGAGCAGAAAGCACGAAAATTTTTTATGACGAGATCAAATTCTTTGGATCTCGTTGCTTCTTTTTCAGAATTATTAATCACAATATTTGTCGCGAATGGGGAGTTTTCTACTGAAGGGATGATTTCCTTGAAAGGATTTTTATAATAGTAATCAAGCGACTTTTCTATATTTCGAATTGAAAAGATCGAAATATTTTTTGAACAATAGTTTCTAACTAAATTTTTTTTTAATTTTTGAAAGCCTTCCTCATTAATACTTAGCTTGTTTGCGTATGCTCCAACCGCTTTGATTGATGTATCGAGACCAATGTACTGAAGAGTTGCGGCGACCCCCCTTTTTGCCTGTTGTTCTTGGGATGAAGAGGCATATTTGGGTTTAATGAGATAAGTACAACTTTCATAAAGGTTTTCACCACTGGTGTATGATGATAAATAAAGTTTTACTTTTTTATTTTCACCAACCTGAGTCTTATCGTAGATATCACTAAAGATATTCATCAAGGGATCAGTCTGATAATCTGGGGATGCCTCGCCTAAAATGATACCTTCAACCGGAACGAGGGCCGGAGTCGCGAGTGAAATAAACAATCCCAAATACAAGAGCTTTTTCATAGGTTTTTAAGGTTTAATCTTTTTAAACTTATCGGCAAATCATTCGATAGGTTAAACATGAAGTTTTGGATTTTATTAAGTATTTTCACTTTTTTTTCATTGGATTCTAAATCTGAAGCCTCCCCTTCGCTTAAGGCAGTTGGTATAAACGCAATTCAGTCTGATGGTATTAAAGAGCGGAGAGGTGAATTTAAGCCTCCCATTTCTATCTATGATTTAGAAGAAATGAACAAAGTTTTATTTTCTGAAATGAGTGAACAAAAGAGCGAACTAAAAAAAGTAAAATATTACCTCCTAAACGGTGAAGTTCGTCTGGCAAAGATGTATTTATTTAAAATTTCCCGGACCCAAAATAAACTTCGCCCAGTCATTTTTAGATACCTTGGAATTTTGTCTTTTGTGGATGGGGACTTTAAGAAAACCTATGAATATCTATCGATACCAGAACTTCAAAAAATACCTCATTTTAGTAAAATTTGTATCGTAAAGACCCTCACTGGAATTGTTCTGAATAAAATTAATCAACTCCAAAAAGACTGGACTGAATGTAAAGAACAGAATTCTTATCAATTTCAAGGGAATCGAGATCTTTGGATTGAGACTATCGTACAGCTTAAAATAAAACCTTTTGTTGGGACAACTAAAATTCCATTTAAAAATCTAAAAATTGCAGCATTGGATGCTGAAGAAGCAAAACTAATGCTGAAACTTGCTCTCTATTTAAATCAAGAGCAGTTAATTATTGATCAAATGAATGAATTTTCATTCGATCAACTTCAAGATGAAGAATTCCGAGAGCTTTTGGGCCAGGCATTATTTCGAGTTGGGAAATTTGCAAAGGCGTATCGATTTATTGAGGATTTAAAAACTCCCAACGTTGAAAACATAAAAGGCAATCTTTACTCTTTAAGAAATAAGTATGAACTCGCCTACGCTCAACACAAACTTGCACTTGATCAAAAACAAAATTCTCAAAATGCTCTCGAAAGACTTCTCCCTTTGGCATGGTTACTGGGAGATTGGGAAGGTGGAAGTAAATATGCTGAAAATGTTATTACTTCTCCTCAAACACAAATTAACAAATACACCATCATGGCAGCCTTTTTGATGCAAAAAGGTGAATATAATCAATCTAACCAAATTCTTGGAAAAATTTCTTCAGACTCTAAAAAAGGTACAGAGATAGAGGTTAGCCAAATTGCCGGGTTTAATTCCATGATGCTCAATAAAGCAAATCTTGCAAAAAAACATGCCTATCAAAGTTGTTATCAATTTGATCTTATTAGCTGTTGGCTACTCTTTCAGTTAACCCAATGGGATCAATTTCCATCAACAATTAAAAGAGAGGAAACTCTTCCTCATAAAAGAGAATGGGAGAATCTTGTTAACGAAGATAGAAATCAACCCCTTCAAGAAAAAAATTATATCAACCAGCTCGACATTGAGGAGCTAGATGACAAGCTCATTCAATTAATGCCTTCATCAGAAGGAAATTAATGTTGAGGCTTGAAGTCTTTTCCATCAAAATGGAAAATAACCTCTTTATCCTCATAGCGAGTTTTTAAATTCACTGGACGACGCCAAATAGCAAAAAGATTCCGGAGTGTCTCATTCGCAAACCCCACATCGAGGTCTATTCCGTAATGGACATGACTTAATAAAAGTTCCTTACGGTTCATGTAGTTGCCACTTTCAACCTCGATAATGGGTTGACCGAAGTTTGTCAGCTGAGAAAGTAACTTTTGTTTAATAGCATTAAAATCTTTCGTATCAATTTCAAATCTTCCATTCCTAGGATTATATTTATAGGTGAAAAGCTGCTGCCTTTCGCAAAAATCTGGAGTCAGAAATTCATCAATAAATGAAATGTCATTATGTGATTTTCGGACCTCAAATATTTTTTCTTTTCCCTTACCTAGTTTTGTATCCCATCTCAGTTTTTCGCTCATGTCTGAACATTCATTGTAGTCTTTACCAAACATACCGCGGTCCCAACGATATTCAATATCGCGCATGAGCTCAATACCTACTTTGTAGGGATTGATATTTTGCTTACTCATATACATCACACCAGCGTGTTTATCGGCAAAATCAACAATCTCAGAGGCATCAAGCGCCTTCTTTGTCATGATGGTCGAGTGCCAGTAACTTGCCCACCCCTCATTCATAATTTTTGTAAGCCGTTGAGGTAAAAAATAATAGGCTTCTTCACGAAGTATTCCAATAATGTCTGCTTGCCACTCTTCAATCGGCGCGTACTGGATCAGAAAACCAAGAACATCTTTATTTTTATGAGACAGAGGCAATTCAGCAGAAAAATCCTCTTCTCTTTTAGTATCATCTTTTTTTACCTGACGGGCCTTAGTACGCATAAAAGATTTAAGGGCCGCCGATCGATCATCAACCATGTAGCCATCATCTTCATTTTCAACTTTCTGTTGTTCAACTTGTTCTTTACGATGACGTTTAAGTGAGCTTGTTTCAAACAGTTCATTGATATCCAAAAGATTTTCTAGTGAAAGAACCTTATCGATAAAATTTTCAACAGTATCATGGCCATATTTCTCCATATATCGACGAATTTTAGTCCCATGATTCGCCATGACATCCATCATTTTTCTATTGGTATTGGAAAACCAGGCATTATTTTTAAAGAAATCGTTGTGACCATACACATGGGCCATAACGATTTTTTGATCGACCCAGTTATTCGCTTGCAAAAGATAGGCATAGCAAGGATCGGTATTAATCACCATCTCATAAATTTTTTGGAGTCCGTAGGTATAGCCTTTTGAAAGTTGGTCATAGTCCATACCGAATTTCCAGTGAGGATACCTGGAGGGAAAGCCACCTTGCGCCGCCAAAATATTAATTGTGTCATAATCACAAACTTCAAAAATTTGAGGAAAGAAATCTAAACCATACTCAATGGCATAACCTTCGATCTGATTTTTTAGGGCAAGAAGTTCACCTGTAATCGGTTTAGAACGATTCATCTATTTCCCCTTCCCTAGAAACTCTTTAATAGAATCAAGGATTCCCTCTTTATTTTTTATTTTTGAAAGGATGAGTTTCTCTTCATCTGATCCATATTTAGAAGTGAGATCTTTATAAAATTGACCAGACCCGTAGCGCGATTCAACCTGCCCGTAACAGAACACATTTGATACGGGGAGAATCACATTATCAAGTAAGTCTAAGCAAAGCTTTGTATCATCGGCCGACCAATTATCCCCGTCAGAGAAATGAAAAGGATAAATATTCCACTCATTCGGATTGTAATCTTTTTCGATGATTTCTTTACATAAATTATAGGCCGAAGAAATCAACGTACCACCAGACTCCCTCGTTCTAAAGAAAGTCTGTTCATCAACTTCTTTGGCAGTAGCATCGTGAATGATGTAACGAATTTCAATGTCTTTATATTGTGATTTTAGCCAGAGATTGATCCAGAAAGATTCTGTCCGAACAATCTCTTTTTGCTCATCACCCATGGAACCAGAAACGTCCATCATATAAATAACAACGGCAGCGTTCTGCATCTCTACTTTCGTATCAGCGGAACGATAACGAAAATCGCGTCTAATAGGAATAACTGCGGGGTTCTCTGGATCGTAAGAATCCATAGCTATTTGGCGTTTTAAGGCCTGCTTATAGGTTCGTCTCAAGTGTCTTAATGAGTCGGGACCAGTCGTTCCAATATTGGTATAGCGATCTACAACTGATTGAAGAGATTTTTTTCCTTTGGGTTCAATATTAGGAAGCTCTAACTCTTCGCCAAGAATCCGCGCCAATTCATCTAAAGAAAGTTCAACATCTAACTCTTTTTTCCCTTCACCCTCGCCGGCCTCACCCTGACCTGGTTGACCGTTTGGATCTTGTTGACCATCAACGGGATCACCCGGCTGTCCTTGACCCTGACCTAGCCCACCTTGAGACTTATCTCCAAACCGAAATCTTGGAATATCAATAGAGGGCATAGGAACAGTAAACTTATCTGTTCCTTTTGGAATAATTTGATTTCCCTGGGACACATACTTTCTAAGATTGTCT
>CAMAYW010000122.1 GCA_945862475.1 Bacteriovorax stolpii | reverse complement strand
TCCTATAGAATTTAAATTCCCAACAGACGAAGAGTTTGATCAGTATTTAAAGAAGAATTGTGGCTTTGGTCTACCGAAGCTTTAGTAAGCTAAATCCTAAATAAACCCATCCCAAAGTAAACAAGAGACCACCTACAGGGACAATCATGGCAAAAACCTTTAAGTCCGTCAGTACGTAGAGGTAGCAATTAAATGAGAATAAAAAAATTCCAACGAGAAATGCGTAGAGTGAAACATTGAGTTTGAGGTTAGAAAAAGAGTGGTGAATCATGCCTAAAAAGAGAAGACCGAATGCATGATAGAAGTGATAGCGAACACCAGTTTCAAAAGTCACGAGCTTTTCAGGTGTAACCATGGACTTTAGGCCATGGGCGCCGAAAGCTCCGATCAGAACAGCTAGACCCAACATCCATGATGCGGTAACGAGGATCATTCTAGTTTGAGGTTGTATGGTCACGAAAACTTCCTTTGAAATAAAAATTCTATTCTTTACGTTGTGTTAGGTAAAGAGTTTTACCTAAGTCTTCAACAGCTGTTCGTATTGAAAGTTTGTGGCCCTCTTTTTTTCCAATTTCTAAAGCGTTCCTATCTGTGGATTGTTCTGAGCGTGAATGACTTAATCTTCGGTAGATAAGATTTGTATCAAAGTCGAGTTTCTTCTCAACTGCGACAATCGCTTTTTGATCTTCAGCGGAATAGTTAGATTTTGAAAATTTCATTTTTTCATCAAACCCTAATGCCATTCCAGAAAAAAATGAATTCTTTGCCATAATACCTTTAAGGTTATGGTCTATTTTCTTTCTCTCCCATAGATAATCTAGTTCACGGTCTAAAAAATTGACGACGTAGCTTGCTAATTTAACATTTGTTAATTGTCCTGAGACTTCTAGACAGCATGAATCTTTACCCTGACTGATAACGGGTCTCACGATGAAGTGCTTAATGATGGAATAAATAGCCGCAATTTTACTATCCTTTCTTTTTCTCAGAAGAAGTCTTTCCATATAAATAGGTTCGTTAGGATCTTGAAGAAATTCCAAATTATGTCTTAAAAGAATTTCATTCGCCCTAAGTGTAGCAAGTTCTGCTTCATGGGAATTTGAACTCTGGGCAAGAGATAAAAGCTTCTTTACCTTCTCTAGTATTTTTTCAGATTGAAGATCTCCGACCTTAGATAGATTACTTTCCTGAATGTCCATTGTGGCCTTCGAAATTTCTTTAGGAAAACCAAACTTCTCGCAGACCTCGTGAAATTCTTTTCCATGAGGAGATACATTTTTATAAAAAATATGGGTTAGATAGTGAGCTAGTTCATGTTTTAAAACATCTCTTACGACGGAATCTTTTGCCATGTAGATGAGTTTTCTATTCAAAGCAATTTGGAAATAAGAAGAATTAAAATGACCCCATTCAAGACCATCAAAAACGACAACATCTATTGGATACAGATAGCGATTTATTTCAAAACGACTTTTTTTAACTTGGATTCCTGATTGAATAAGAATTTCTTTAAGAATCTTTTCGGCTTTTTGAATAAACGCAATAGAAGTGGAGTCATAAATGAACATATAATTCTTTACTCACATATCTCTTTATCTGAGCCTTCCTGAGTTTCATCACCTGAATGAGATTCTATAATGAGTTGTTTTCCTTCTTTATAAACCGAGACTTTTGAAAAACCAAATTTTATATCATCTGAGAAAAATGAGATATCAATGATGAGTTTATCGTTCTCACATGAAATGAGAGTCGATAGATGAGTTCTCTTTCCATTGTCTGGATCAATAATAACTTCTTCAGTTTTAATTCCATCGGCCTTATATGTTGCTGTCTCTCTCTCATTCGATTGAGAATTGATCGCTGAGGCAACATAAGTTGTGACTCCATCTTCAAAGGATTGAGAGACGATCATGTCTCTTGAGCCAGTGGAGTGACCTGTTGTGGGACGACATTCAAGGTATCTTCCAGCTAAATCCGGACAAGCAAAAAGCGAGAGTGGTGCACTCACAAAAATGGCGAATAAAATTTTCATTTTGCCTCACATTTTGAAAAAGATATTGCACTGTGAAAATGATTAATCGTCAAATCCAAATCAACACCGGTGTCTATGTGTCTCGCGTTATGATGTTGAAATAAGATTCAATTGATGTGGCAAATAAATTGCAGTCTTGCACTCAACTATCACACAAGGAGTGTCGTAATGATCCGCAACATCGCGTTGTTTTTTGCGCTAATCGTGCCATCCATAACAAGTGCACAAATAGCAACTCAGTTTCATTTCAATGGTCAGAATGCAGAGGTTCTTAAATCTGAAAAAAAAATAACGATTTTGAAATCTGAAACGATCCAAGTTCCATCGACTTGTTACAGAGCTGTTCCCGTAGGACAGAGAGAGGTTTGTCATAATGAAACGAGGTATAGTCAAGAATGTACTTGGATACCTTCATCTCAAAATTGCTGGAATGATAATGAGAGAGTTTGTCGAAATGTTCCACGTACGAGACAAGAGTGTTCGCACGGTCCTAGTCAAACCGTTTGTACCGATCGTCCCTCAAGACGAGTTTGTACCGATAGGCCAGTAGGAGAAGTTTGTCGAACGACCCGCGATGGTCGTCGTCATTGTGAAAGGCCTCATCAAGGTCCTGGCAACTGTACAGAAGTAGGCGGTGGAAGAGTCTGTCAGCAAGTACCTGGCCCAAGGTATTGCCGAATGGTGACCTATAATGAGACTGAATGCATGAACGTTCCTCGCTACCGTTGTGAAACAATTCCAGGAAGAAATCAGTGCAGAGATGTTCCTTATTCTGTTCCTGTGTGTAACATGGAAACACAGTACGAGAGACAAGCTTATAGTTGTGAAAAACCTGAAACCGTAACGAGGACAATAACTAAAAATTTAGTTCTTGAAACGGAAGTGGAAGTGGAAACAAATGGTCTTGTGGATGAGTTCGTGGCCCTTATGAAAGCGACTGAGGCGAATAATCAATATTCGCAATTCGCATTCTCAGTGACTCTTTTAAAAGAGCCACAAGTTTTTGTCGTACTGAAGGATCAGAATTTACAAATCGTATCTCATACAGAAAATGAAATTGTTCTTAAGTCAAAAGTTCGTTTTGAAGTTTTAAATGATCAATTGTTGCCAAATGTTTTACCTGCAAGAGCTTCTGAGGCAGCAGCATTTCAAGAAACTAAAATGTTAAAGATCCTTTTTGATGGGAATTTATCAAATCTAGGATCGATTCAATTAAAACTTACTCACAAGGCTTTTTTAGTTGGAACAAAAACAATCGCCGATTTAGTCGCGGAGTATCCTTCGGAAAAAGTTTTTATCTCGCGCGAAAATCAAAAATTCGCTCTCAATGTTAATCTCGCTCAAGATTTAAAAAAGTCTCTTCGTGGTCAAATGAAATTAACTTTTTCTCTTGAAGCAAAAAATAATCTTGTAGGAAGAATTCTCAATTCAGTTAAGCCAGAGTCATCTAAGCGCTTTGAAGAAATGTCTGTCGAATTAAAATAGCTTTTATTTACCGCATGCCAAAAGGTATGCGGTACCTTTTGGCATTTATATGTGTTTTCAGGTGCTTGGGTTGGGGTGTGGTGTCAAAATGCTTCTAGGAAAAAATTCTACATGGTGCCAAAAAGCACTCATTACGGGTCACAATTCATTATGTTAATTATTAATTATTCCGGTCTTTATGAGGAGGAAAGGATGAAAAAGCTATTAGTTGCTTCAGTTCTTTTATTCATTTTATCAGCGATTCAAAATCAAGTTTTTGCTGGTTCTATCAATTGTAAATTTAAAGATCGATCAGTCGCTGGGGTTGAAAAAATTCAAATAAGTGATGAAAGCCTTATCATCAATGAAAATATGGAAATACCTTTAGAGAAATCTAGAGTGAATTGCGGTAACTTTGGGCGCCAAACAAGATTAGATGGTGAAGCCCTTGGCTATCAAGTTGTTCTTAAATCTTGCACGACTGAAGCGGTACTAGAGGGGCATATCATTGATTCAGTTAGTGATGTTGCGGCCGATGTAGTATGCGATCAAGCTTCTCAGGAATAAACAGGGGAGATCGGCTCGTTTTCAACTGGTTTTAAATTAGGTTATCTCTTACCATATCTCTATGTTCTTAAAATTAGAGATTGATACACAAAATCCTGTCGTCTATCAGACCGAGATGCTCGAAATTTTTGCAGGATCCGGTGATGGAAGTCATCTCATCATCAACGAAACTTCTGTCTCAAAAAAACACCTTAGAATTTACTTTCAGACTGGCCAATGGTTCGTGGTTGATCAGGACAGTACAAATGGCACATTCATCAACGGGCAGAGACTTGTTCCTTGGGTGAAAGCAGAATTTAATTTTTACGATACTGTTACCTTGGGGGCCCATGCTTCCTTAGTCTATATGGAAACGTCAGAAGACTTTGAAGTTCTTCCAGTTCCAGAGTCTCCTCAAGGTGGAGATAATCCGGAACATAATAAAACCAAAGTGATCTCAATTGAGGATTTTAAGGCTTCTCAGGTCAAGGCTGAACAAAAAAGACAGAAAGAGCTTCAGTATCAACAAGCGAGAATTGCTCGTGAGAAGAAACTTGAGTATGAGAGGATTGTCACAACTATTCTCATTTGTGTAACTGTCATTATCATTGGACTCGTTTCCAATAAAATTTATCAGTCGAGAAAAAGTAAATTAAAAAAAGATACGATTGCTAAAAAAATTCAGGACAAGCACGCCGCAGATCAGGAGATCGACTCAGAAATTCAAGGTCACAGGATTTATCGCGGGTCTTTATTAAAAAAGAATTTCTTACTAAGTCTCAAGCCAAAACCAAAATGCTCGCAAGTTGAGGCCGTTCCTTATTGCCAAAAAGATTCGCCTTTAAAAGAAGTTCTAAGTCATGAAAAAGCACTGATCTTTTTTCTTGATGAAAAAGAATGGTTACAGCGATCAACTCTTCTTGCTGAAAACAGTAAAATTGAAAAAAGAGCTCTTAAGAAGCTTACTGTACTTTTAGTCTTAGATAGGTATTTCAGAGAATTTGATGATTTAGACGATAAAGATATATACCTTACTTTCTTTTCACAAGATGAGCGAGGAATGATTTCACTTAGCTTTGTAGGGGCCCTAAAAGGCTCGAACCTTCAATACATTCATAATGGTTTCAGAGAAGCTGCAATCTCAGGCGAAGAATCGATCAAAAAGATTGTCACAGCAGTAGATCCATTTTTTACGACATACTAAAAAAAAGGGCCCTCAAGGGGCCCTTAGATTAACCAGCTCCTTCAGAGCGTTTTTTCTCGTGATAAGTAAATGCAGCTTTTAAATACTCGCGGTTCATTCTTGCAATATGCTCGATTGAAATTCCTTTCGGGCATGTCGCTTCACATTCAGCATGATTGGTACAATTTCCAAATCCTAAGTTGTCATGTGTGTGGACCATATTAAGAGCGCGTTTCGGAGATTCCACTGACCCTTGAGGGAGAAGTGCTAATTGAGAAACTTTCGCTCCCATAAAAAGCATTCCAGATCCATTCGGGCAAGAAGCAACGCAAGCTCCGCATCCAATACAAGCAGCTGCATCCATAGCTTCGTCAGCGATTGGTTTTGGAATAAGAATTGAGTTTGCATCAGGCGCATTACCAGTATTGGCCGATACATAACCACCTGCTTGCATGACTTTATCAATAGCAGAACGATCGACAGCTAAATCTTTTACGACAGGAAATGCGGACGCACGGAATGGCTCGATTATGATCGTATCTCCATCTTTATAAAGTCTCATGTGAACCTGACAAGTCGTCGTGTTTTTGTAACCACCATGGGCCTTGCCATCAATCATCATAGAGCACATACCACAAATTCCTTCACGGCAGTCATGATCAAAGGCAATTGGTTCTTCACCTTTTTTAACAAGTTGGTTGTTCAAAACATCAATCATTTCTAAGAAGGACATGTCCGGTGAAACATTTTCCACTCGGTAATCAACAAGTTTTCCTTCAGCATTTGAATTTTTTTGACGCCAGATTTTTAAATTCAACGTCATATTTTGTGTGGATGCCATAAGCTTCTCTCCAATTATTTATACGAACGAGTCGCAAGTTTTACGTTTTCAAACACGATCTCTTCTTTATGTCGAACCGGGCTTGAATTTGTTCCAGTGTATTCCCAAACGGCAGCATGAGTGAATTTTTCATCGTCACGCTTAGCTTCGTTATCCGGAGTTTGGTATTCCTCACGGAAGTGACCTCCGCAGGATTCATTCCTTTCAAGAGCATCAAGCGCCATGAGTTCACCAAGCTCCAAGAAGTCTGCTACACGAGAGGCAGTATGGAGTTCGATATTGAAGTTCCCTGTATCTCCAGGAACATTGACGTCTTGCCAGAATTCTTCTTTGAGTTTTCTGATCCCATCAATTGCCTTTTTTAGACCAGCTTCATTTCGGCTCATGCCAACGTAGTCCCACATATAGTGACCAAGTGCCTTGTGGAAATCAGTTGCCGTTCTTTTACCTTTGATACCAAGAAGTTTTGACGTTTGAAGTTTCACTGCTTCTTCAGCATCTTTAAATGCTTTATCCTCAGTTGTTACTTTCTCCATTGGATTAGAGGCGAGGTAGTTACCAATCGTATAAGGAATAACAAAATATCCGTCAGCTAAACCCTGCATAAGTGCAGAAGCACCTAAACGGTTCGCTCCGTGATCAGAGAAATTTGCCTCTCCTAAAACGTGGAGACCAGGGATCGTTGATTGAAGGTTATAATCCACCCACAATCCACCCATTGTGTAGTGAACGGCCGGGTAAATCATCATTGGTGTCTCGTAAGGATTATCTGCAGTGATCCTCTCGTACATTTCAAACAAGTTTCCGTAACGTCCAGCAATCGCTTCCTTGCCGTCACGTTTAATAGCATCTCTGAAATCAAGATAAACAGCTTGTTTCGTTGAGCCAACACCTAGACCTTCATCACAACGAAACTTCGCCTGACGGGAGGAAACATCTCTAGGAGCAAGGTTACCAAAAGATGGATAAACTCTTTCAAGATAGTAGTCTCTTTCATCTTCTGGAATGTCAGCAGGTTTTCTTGTTTCATCTTTTTTCTTTGGAACCCAAACTCGTCCGTCGTTTCGAAGAGACTCAGACATGAGAGTTAATTTAGACTGGTATTCACCATGAACAGGAATACAAGTCGGGTGAA
>CAMAYW010000121.1 GCA_945862475.1 Bacteriovorax stolpii | reverse complement strand
TTAATTACATATTATCTAATAAAGAAAATGATGCTTACGACATAGACGCTAAAGAAATTATAGAAAATAATAAGAGTTACTTGGATTTAATTAATAATATTAATTTTAAAACGATAACCAAAACCAAAACCAATTGATGATCCAGTAATGTCTTTTGAAGTACTCGCCTTATCTCTTTCACCAGTGGCGTAAGGATTCCACTCCGCTGTGAAGTAGAGATTATGGTTATCATTTACAAACCATTGAAGCCTCGGCCCCATTTCTAGAATGCTGTAGGTATCTGCATCGGCCGTTCCTTGGCTGAGGCTAGATGTCCAAGAATTAATATTCCATCCAAAAAATAAAGTTCTTTCACCATTAATGCTTGCACCAATAAATCCCTTATGAAAGATACGATTTTCCTCAAATTCACCTGAGGAAGAACCGTCTGCTTGCGAAGAGTAGTTTAATCCGTACTGCAAAATGAAATTCGCCCAAGAATTCAAAGGTAAGAATAAAAGAGCAATTATTAAAAAGCGCATAAATTTATCCATCAAAGTTATAACCAAATTTTCCCACATATTTTGTTAAGGGCAAGGGAAGAAATGCTTGATAGTCAAGGTCGGATGATCGTCTTTTTCATCTCAGCTTTGATTTCAAAATTAAGTTTTGAATGCTTAAATTAAGTTAAATGAGATTTGCCAAAAGTTTATTTGCATTCATTTATGTCTTTTTTACTCTACTTTACGGTAGGGCAATTCTCCTTTATTTAGATTTAAGTAAGATGGATTTCGGTGGTCACATAGCAAGTGCCGCTCAATTTTTAAGAAATGGTCTTCATGGATTTAATGACAGAATTTTTTTAGGGGCAACTCATGGTTTGTTCTACCCCCCTTTAGAGGATGTCTTCGTAAACGTGATAAAGCTCGTTTCATTTCAAGATTTTATTACGAGCTTTAAAATTTATCTTTTATTAGTTTTTATCCTTTTTATGTTTTCTGCCTACAAGTTAGGAAATTCTTTTAAAAGCCTTTTCTCACTTTCTCTTTTTCATTTTTTATTTTTAGTTCTCTTTAATATAAAAAAAGAATCATTGTTCCTTCAAGGAATGGGCGCAGTAGACTTATTGCATACAGGCCTCACGAACCAATTTCTTGGGGGAATCGTTTTTTTTTGGACCTGCAAAGAAATTCTTTTACCTTCGAAAAGACATGTTCCTCGCTTGATCATTTTTACTATTTTGGCGCTACTCTCACACATTGTTGTTGGTTTTGTCACATTCCTCATTGTCTTGACTCATCTTTTAAACCGTTTCAATAAAAAAGAACTTTTCATGAGTCTTTTTTTTATATTGGGGGGAGCCTCTTTTTATCTATTACCGATGATTTATTATCGTGAATTCATGACGACAAATAATATATTTTTCTGGGAAAAATCATGGCTTAGTCTTAGTTGTGCAATTTTTTTAGTGATGATTAATTTCGCACTTAAAATCCGCTGTCCCTTTTCTGTCGTATCACTTGTCTTGGTTTTTACAGAGTCCATTCTTCCTTCTTCAGATTGGTTAATAAGTCTTTTTCCGAGTTTTCACTATTATAGGTTCACGATTTTGTCTTACTTACTCATCATTATTGGAATAGGAAAGTTATTTGATTCTCTTGTTGAGATGAAATTTAAAAAGGCTTTGTATGTTATTTCGTTTTTTTGGGTATTGCCGATCTTACATACGAATTCATCTCTCACCAAATTCTTTCATGATGAGAAATTACAAAAAAATGAAAATAAATTAATTGCAAATTTTCCTAAATCAATTGAGTCTGGGAGATCTTTTTTAATCGATAGTTCAAGGCCCATTGGGACGGGAGTGGAATCACTTCTATCTGTTGAATTCCCTACCTTTAGATCTACAAAGGGTCTATTTTGGGAGAGCTCATACACGAATAATTTATCAAGTTCCTATCTTGCGACACTTCTGGGCCTTCCGTCAGTTCTAAATTACTACAGATCTTATGAAGATCCATGTTCGATAAAAAGATGTTTCATGGAGGAATACTTTAGAACCTATAACGTGAAATTTCTCATAGTAGATATTTTAAATACAAATTATCTTTTGGAAGAAGAAAAACAGTGCTGGAATAAATTTTTGAAGGAAGGTTCAGTTAACTTTAAATTTAGGGATGAGGGGGACCTTAAGTTAAACAATTCTCTGTATGATATATTTTCTATTCAGCCTCAAAATATGAAATCTCATATCCAGACTTCTTCGGTTGAATTAATCCATGCTGACCAAATAAAATTCCTAAATGATAAACCATTCGAAGTACTGAGATTAACCATGATGAATTTGAAAGCTCAGTGTTACTCATCAGATCCAATGGGTGATAGTTCTTTCTTCTTGCACCGAAGCGATGAAAAATCCTTTCAAGAATTTTTAAAATTAAATCCAAATAAGACGACCACTACTCAATCGTATCCGATTAATATAAAGAAAATTTCTGAAAATAAATTTGAATTTGAATTATCTCAGTTTCCAACTTGGTTTATTTTAAAAATCGCTCCACAACCTGGGATGGAAATGATTGATGAGGTTGGTAATAAACTTCCGATCTTTAGATCTTATCCTCATACTCTTTCTTATGGTCAGGGAAAAATTTCGCTAATTTTCGTTAGAACTCCGATAATGGTTCTTGGATATATAATTACCATTTTGACAGTTTTGATCTCGATCGTTTATCTCTTCGCTTTTAAAAGGGGAAAAATGCTTACTGAAGCTCAGGATGAACCCCTTCACAACCCTTAACTGAAATAATTTCCTCAGAGCTAACGGAGACAGACATTGGAATTCTTTTAAAGGGTGAAAGGATCATTTTCTTTTTAGAATCAAAGGCTGCAATTTCTATAAAATATTCTCCTACTAGTGAGTGGCCAGCATTAAAATCAGTTGGTCTAAGTCCTACCATCTGTGCCTTATCATTGTAGTTTATCGCCCCACTAAGGCGAATTGAGAAATCTTCATTTTTACCTATGACTTTCATCGTATCTATTTTTTTGTTGTGTGCAAAAGCTGGGCACTTAAATTGCCTGAATCTTTCTGAAATAAATGCAGAGGCATACATTAATCTAATACTAACACTCGAGGTAGAACCTATGCTTGCACCTCTTCCAGCAAAGGCAGGCTTAAAGAGGACATACATGGAGCCAATATCTTGTTCCTTAGAATTTTGAAGTGCGATAACTCTAAGGAGCCAAGAATCGATTCCTTTTTGTTCCGATAAAAAAGCCAGGTCATCTGACTTGATCTTTGGGAGGTCCACAATAAATGTTACACTTTGGGTTAATTCATCCTTATCTGGTCCAACTCGCCATTCGATTTCATTAAGATGTGATATTTCCATTGAAATAGGTTCAATAGTTGTTCCGACCGCATTTTTTTCAAATGTTGCATACTTCGTGCAAGAAAACAGGAGAAAAAGACTCAGGAATAGTGCTTTCATCGTGCAATCCTTACTTTATGCTATCATTATAATTCATTTTAGTAGGAGTTCGTCATGAAGTATTTAATTTGTGTATTTCTCATATGTTCTTGTTCCTCTAGACCGATTCAACTTACTGAGAAGGCAAAAAATCTTGAGGTTTATGCTACAAGGCCTACTGACTGTAGAGTGGCAGGAAGAATTGTTGGCACTAACAAGGAAGGCAGTAAGGAGCTCGCTTTGAACGATGTTCTTAACCAGGCAGCTGATTTAAAGGCATCTGGAGTCTTTATCAATCAAGAAGTTCCGAATGGAAGTATTATGAATGTCCATGCAACGGCTTATCAGTGCGATTGATTTAGAAACTACTAAGAAATTCGTCAAAGGATTCTAGAGAGGGGAAAAACTTAATGTTTTTCTTCTCTAGTTCCGCTTTGGCATAAGATCTGAGATTTCCACCCACCATGATTTGCGTCTTAGATTTTAAACTACTATTTAGTTCTGCCAGGTAGTCTTCAAGAGTTTTATGGTCGCTAATTTCATGACCCTTTGTTACACCCAAAAGTACCGCTTTTGGATTTAGAGCATTAGAGGCTTCTGCAAGTGATCTCGCCGGAAGGTTCGCTCCAAGAAAAATAAATTTTACACCATGATGAACACAAAGAAGAGCAGAGGCCATGATTCCGATTTCATGCATTTCTCCCTCTGGAGTTGTGATGAGAATAAGATCTTCTTTTAAGTTTTTCTTTTGGTAATGAATTCCAATCATCTGTCCCATATGGAAAGTAAAAATAGCACTAAGAGTATGCTCTTGGGCAATAGAGAGTTCATTGTTATAAACTTTGATTCCTATTTCCCTAAAGAGTGGAACAAGAAGTTTTAAGCAAAGATCTCTGGGGCCTAAAAGTGTTTTGGCTTTCTCAAGTTCATGGGAAATAATATCTAACTTATAAGCAGAAAGAGCGATGTAAAAACCGTTCAGAATTTTATCAAAATCTATTTCAGAATGACCTGCGTTTTGGACAAGGAGCTCTTCATAGGGACGCTGAAGAAGAGTGGAGTAAATCTTTTTTAACTCCTCCAAGTCGAGATGAGCAATTTTTCCAATACTTTGACCAACTTCCGTGAGTCTAAAGAGAAGGGCCAACTTTTCAATGTCTTTTTCAGAATATAAGCGATGTTTATTGTCCCCACGCTCTGGAACGACTGCATTATAACGTTTTTCCCAAGCTCGTATTGTGGCACTGGCAACTCCAGATAATTGGGATGCGACTTGTATATTAAAATATTGCATTCTGACTATTCTAGCATACTAAAGGCTAGAAAAGAAGCTCGCTGAATGTCATCATATAGGTCTCGGAGGAGATTTATGAGTTCACCCAAAACCTATCCAGTTAAGGCCAGTATTCAGGAAAAATCTTATTTAAAGGAAATGTCCCAGTATCAGGCCATGTATGATCAATCGATTCATGACCCAAATGGCTTTTGGTTGGATGTGGCCAAAAATATTTCTTGGTTTCATTTTCCTGAGAAAGCTACCCGTGGAGACTTTTGGAATGTAGATCATGCCTGGTTCATGGGTGGAAAATTAAATGTGTCGTATAACTGCCTAGATAGGCACTTAGCGGTGAGAGGTGCAAAGACGGCCCTTATTTGGGCGAAAGATGCACCTGGTGAATATCAAAATATAACTTACAAGGAAGTTCACGCTGAGGTTTGTAGGCTAACCAATTTGATGGAGGCCCATGGAGTCAAAAAAGGAGATCGAGTTTGCATCTATCTTCCCATGATACCTGAACTCGTTTACTCCGCTCTCGCGTGCGCTCGATTAGGAGCGATTCATTCTGTTGTATTTGGAGGGTTTAGCTCCGAGTCCCTCAAGGGAAGAATTCTCGATGCTGAATGCCGTTTTGTGATTACCGCCAATGAGGGACTTCGCGGTGGCAAAACGATTCCCCTCAAGGCCATCACAGATGAGGCTATTAAAGATATTCCCACTGTGGAGAAAGTGTTGGTTGTTCATCGTACTCAAAATAAAGTCAATATGGTTTCCGGCCGAGATATAGTTTATGAAGAGGAAATTAAAAAATTTCGTCCATTCGCTCCATGTGCCGTGATGGATGCAGAAGATCCATTGTTTATTCTTTATACTTCGGGTTCAACAGGAAAACCTAAAGGGGTCATGCACACTTCAGGTGGCTATTTAACTTACGCTTCTTTTACTCATAAATATGTTTTTGATTATCACGAAGAAGACATTCACTTTTGCACGGCCGATATTGGTTGGGTCACCGGTCACTCTTATGTGATCTATGGGCCACTTGCTAATGGAGCAACGAGTGTTCTCTTTGAATCAATTCCTACTTACCCTGATCCAGGTCGTTACTGGCAGGTGATTCAAGATATAAAACCAACTATTTTTTATACTGCACCTACGGCCCTTAGAACACTGGCCACTTTTGGAGATGATCATGTGAAAAAATATGATCGATCTTCAGTGAGAATCTTAGGCACAGTCGGAGAGCCCATAAATCCAGAGATATGGCAATGGTATCATGATGTCGTTGGTGAAAAACGCTGTGATATTGTGGATACTTGGTGGCAGACAGAGACCGGTGGAATTCTCATTACTCCCATTCCAGGTGTCACTCCAACGAAGCCTGGATCGGCGACACTTCCATTCTTTGGAGTAAGACCTGTCATAGTCAAACCAGAAAATGGGGAAGTGATTGAAGGGAATAACGTTCAAGGGGCCTTGTGTTTAAAACACTCTTGGCCAGGACAGGCCCGCACAATTTATAAAGATCATTCTCGTTTTGTAGAAACTTATTTTACACAATATAAGGGACTTTATTTTACGGGAGACGGTTGTCGTCGCGATGAGGATGGATACTACTGGATTACTGGGCGAATTGATGATGTGTTGAATGTTTCAGGGCACAGACTTGGTACGGCCGAAATCGAAAGCGCACTGATGCTCCACCCTGAAGTTGCTGAAGCGGCAGTAGTCGGAGTTCCACATGATATTAAGGGAACAGGCATTTATGCTTATGTTATTCTTTTTCAAAATCAGGAACCAAGTCCAGATCTAATCGAAAGTATAAAAGAAGTCGTTCGAAAAGATATTGGTCGATTTGCTGCTCCCGATTTTATACATATTACGAGTGGCTTACCTAAAACGAGATCCGGCAAGGTCATGAGAAGAATTCTTCGAAAAATTGCCGGAGCAGAGTATGAAGGCCTGGGAGATATCTCAACCCTTGCCGATCCTTCAGTTGTTGAAAAACTTGTGAGCGAGCATAAAAAGTTAAATCAATAAAAAACTATTTTCTTCTCACTGGGCGATAGATATTTTTTAAATGTGCTAGTGGTATAGGATAGTTTTTAAATTCTTTTGATTTTTTATAAAGCCATAAAAAATCGGGTCTTGTTTGTGTTACCCATTCACCACCAGTGATGTCGTCTTGGTCATTTAATTCAAGAATATATTCGTACTGACGAGTAAGAAATTTTTGGTGGGGTGTTTTTGTTACGGGAAATTTTGAAACAAAATTTAAAAGTCCTTGAGCCTCAAGTTCCGGAGTATAGAATTTTAGCTCTTCACCATAGATCATTTTAAGTTTCACTCTTACTCTTTTTGAAACACCATTTAGTGCATGATTCGAATCAATTGGTTCTTCACCGATAATTTCACTACTGTAACCAGCAATAGGTTGATTCCAAACATCGTTAAAGCGATCAATATCAGCAACAAAACCCTTTCCATGA
>CAMAYW010000120.1 GCA_945862475.1 Bacteriovorax stolpii | reverse complement strand
AGGCATCATGATGAACCAAACAGAAAATCCATTTCTTGATGAGTGGGGAGTTAAAAGCATTTATGATAACATGAGGAAAATTTTCCCCGTGGTCAATTCATTCAACGCTCCTATGCTTATTTATCCTGGAGTTTATTGGACTTTTGGTTTCTCGTCTAAGAAGTACCGTCCAACTGATCTTAACCCAACAAAGCTGCAGCACATGAATTCACTTCAGAGAAATCTCAAGTGGTACAACATGGATTGGCACAAAGGAACATTCTCGATTTCAAATTTTCATAAAAATATGATTGGTCAGGAGTAAACAAATGAAAGAACCACGCCTTATTAAAGAAGTTGAGGGACTCGAACATGCTCGGGCTTTTATTGGCACTCAATATGCAGAAGCTATTTTTTCTCACTCCACTCACATCATTGGTTTTTGCTTCGATGGTACAACAAGCTTTAGACCAGGAGCTCGCTTTGCTCCAGGGGCGATAAGAGAAGCATCCTATGGGCTTGAGGACTACTCCCCTTACTTAGATAAAGATACTCAAGACTATAATATTATCACCATGGGAGATCTGCCTGTTTATCCATCGAAGTGGCACATCACAAATGACTTCTTCATGGAAATGACAAAGGATCTTGATCTTAAAAAAGATGAGATCAAATTTGTGACTCTTGGTGGTGAGCATTCTATATCCTACGGGCCCATCGTCACCTATCTAAAAAATTATCCAGACCTAGTACTTCTTCACCTTGATGCTCATACTGATCTTCGTGACGGGTATCTTGAAGAAAAATACTCACACGCTTCAATTATTAGAAGAGTTTTGGATCACTTCACCTCAAAGAATCGTCTCATTCAATACGGAATCCGATCAGGACCTCGAAGTGAGTTTAACTGGATGAAAGAAAATAAGACACTCGCGACCTCTTTAAAAGAGTGCTGTGAGTGGCTTGAGGAAATTCCAAGTGATCGCCCTATCTACCTCACCCTAGATTTAGACTTCTTTGATCCTGGCTTTTTTCCTGGGACAGGAACTCCAGAAGCTGGCGGAGAGGACTTCCATGGCTTCATGAAGATTTTGAAAATTTTAAATCGTAAGAACCTTGTTGGTGCCGATATTGTTGAACTCGCTCCAATGCTGGATTCTTCCAATAATTCATCTTGTTTTGCCTCTAAAGTTACGAGAGAAGTCATTCTAGCGATGAATAAATAGTCACTTACAAGGGGAATCCCAATAATGGACTCCCCTTGTCCTCTAAATACACCTTGCTATAAGTCATGAAAATAATTTAAATCTCCTGACGTTCTAAGTTATAATAGAGCTGAATTTAAGGAGCTTATGCATCGTAAACTAAGCCGAATGGAAGCTAATAAAGAGGTCCGTCGAGTTCTTAATCGTCACAGCGTCGATCTTGGATACACCCAGTACAGTGTTGCGGGGATGGATGTGCGTCTTACGGGTTGGCTATGTAAGTCAGATACTACTGATTTTAATGCCTCTCAGATTGAAACCATGATTCAAGAATTTCAACGAAGGCTTCCTAACTACACAATCTCTGGTGATTTTGAAAATTGGAATTTTAATACCGATCACATCATCTTTTTAGGAGATCGAACGACTGGAAATGATGAAACAGAAAGACATTATACCGAAGAAGAACCTACTGATTTTGATCCTGAAGAGCAATAGACTCCTCCCCCATATGCTTTCTTTTTAGATAAGGATGAACAATCAAAGCGACTGCAATGATCCCAATTTCATAAAGAACCATCATAGGAATCCAAACACACATCATTGAAAGAATATCTGGAGTTGGAGTAATCACTGCCGCTAGGACAGCAAATGCAACAGCTAAATATCTTCTGATGTCTCGAAGAGAGTACTTTGTCACTAGCCCCATAAATCCGAGAATAACAATAATATTGGGGAGCTGAAAAAGAAGACCTAAAAAAACCAGAACCTTTGAAGATAGGAGTAAGTAATCCTGGAGATTAAGCATGGCCTCAACATTAGAGACCCCAGAATTAATTAAAGTCTTAAACGTAAAAGGGAAAATCACAAAATAGCCAAAACCCACTCCGATCAAGAAGAGGATAAAACCGACAAAAATGAAAGGTCTTACTGCTTTTACTTCGCTCTCGTACAGTCCCGGCTTTATAAAAAGCCAAACCTCTCTAAACCAAAAAGGACTCGCAAGAAAAACACAAGACCAAAATGCGATTTGTAATTCGGCTAAAACTTTATCTAATAGACCAGTAAAAATAACTTTTCCGTTACTACCCATAGCTTCACGAAGAGGAGTCAGGAGTATTTCTTGAATAGTGGTTGAAAAATAATAGCAAATGGCAAAAGAGATAACCAATATGATCAAAATTCTTATTATTCTGGTTCGGAGCTCCTCTAGATGCTCCATAAAACTCATCTCTTTCATAAGACTATCATAACGACTTCGGCATTTTCTGTCTTATCTTTTCTAAATTTCAGGTACAATAAAACCATGAAATGGACCTTCTTTTTAATTATATTGATTACAAGCTCTTCGGTCCTTGCCAGAGATCGTGAAATTCTTAAATGTCTTGGCGAGGAAGAAAAAAGACTTCATCTCAAAAAAGAGACAGGGCCTATTTATGATCTTAATCAAAGACTCATTGCTGAAATGATACAGGTTCCAAAAGTCGAGCTTCACAAAGAGCATTTCCTCACTATCTGTTCAGGAGAAAACTTTTCAGAATCTTGGAAGTTACTTGAAATATCTATTAAATTTGGCAAAGAAATCTTTCTGATTCCCAAAGACGTAACCGGAATTCAAAGAAGTATGACAGAGGGTATGATTGAAGATTATGTGGAATCAGCAAGAGAGATTCTTCTCAACTTTATTGCCCAGATTCAATCTCTTTCGCCTACTCCAATCTGTTTAAAAGAGGAAATTCCTGAATTAAATCAATTTTTTACTGAAATTAAATACCTTCAAGAAGATGTTGAAACAAAGAAGATTTTTGAGGGTAAAGATCAAAAAATATTTGAGAAACTTAAAAACTATCCTTTAGCCTTTGATAAATGTCGTGCTCGTCTTAAAAAGAAACTTAAATCAGAGTCTAAGGCCGCACCTAAAAAGCGCTGAAGTTCTTTACCGATTATTTCCTCTTCGCTCTGAGAAGATTCTCTATCAAAAGAAATGATAACAATTCCCTGATTAAAGGACTCGATCTCCATTCGCCAATCTAAGGAATTTGGAAAACATGATAAGAGATAATCTATTTCTGTAACCCAGTCAGCGATAGATTTTTCTTTAAAAAATCGCTCTTTCTTTTGTTGCCCGTTAGATAAGAACCATCTCTTCAACTGAGGGACACAGGATCGACATCCCATGCCAGCATTTGAACTTTGACCTAGAGTCTCGAGGGTCGGAGTCTCTTCTTTATGAAGATGCTCTAAAATGTCTTCTTCGCTGACTCCAAAGCATCTACAAACAAGAGGGCTTGTGTTCTGATATAAATAATTTTTACCACGATAGATATCTAATGCTGATCTTAAGAGCTCTTGAGGCCAGAATATCAAATGCTCTCCGGTCTCTTGGTAAAAGTCCCAGAAAGATTGATCATCTTGAAACTCATTTTTCCAATTTTCTAATGAGAACAATCTTAAATCGTTTAACGTTTTATTTTCAATTAAAAAACATAAGGATGACATCCATGGATTTTCAGAACCTTGATAAGTTGCCTGATATAGGATGTCCTTAGAGTCAAAACGTAATTGTAATTTATGAGTTGAATTGAAGACTTCTACAGAGGGATTGTCCAAAGTACGTAGATAACTATTATTTTCAAAAAACTCTTTAAATTTTTTCATCATCAACTGTCCATTCATCGTGAGAAAATTGAGTAAGAATCTCACATCCTTCTTCAGTAATAAGGACAGTATGCTCAAACTGCGCTGACCAAGATTTATCTTTTGTGACAACAGTCCAACCGTCGTCCAGTAATTTACAATGTCTTTTTCCAATATTGATCATGGGCTCTATGGTAAATGTCATACCCGGCCTTAATTCAGTCCCTGTTCCCTTTTTTCCAACGTGAACAATTTGTGGCTCCTCATGGAAAAGCCTTCCAATTCCATGGCCGCAGTATTCATGAACAACAGAGTAGCCATGTCCATGAGCAAGTTCTTCGATTATCGCACCGATGTCTCCAATCCTAGCTCCAGGTCTACAAACCGAGATACCAGCTTGGAGGCATTTTTCTGTGACTTCTACCAACTTCTGTATTTCTGGTTTTACGTTTCCAATCAAAAAAGTTTTGTTGGTATCTCCGTGAAACCCTTTCCAGATGGTCGTCACATCTAAGTTCAAAATATCGCCGTTATTGAGAACATCTTTTTCATTGGGGATACCGTGACAAATAACTTCATTTTTTGAAGTACAGAGTGATTTTGGAAAACCATGATAGCCAAGAGTTGCAGGTATACCACCTCTCTTCACTGTATATTCATGACACATTTTGTTAATTTCTTCCGTGGTCATGCCTATTTTGAGATTTTGACCTAAAAAATGAAGAGTCTTTGCGGCCATTTTGCCAACTTCTCTCATGATCTCTATTTCGCGTGCAGATTTAATATTTATCATAGGAGACACTTATACACTTTTGGCCTGAATTACGCTAGTTTTGATAGACATGAAAAGCTTCCAAGTCATAAGGACAGGTGTATCTCCTTACCAATCTCAAGACTTCATTTCCCTTGAAAGGGCGATGATTTCAACTATAGGAAGTTTGGAATATCGGGAACTTGATCATTTCACAGATGATCCTGCCATCCTGATTACGAACACTCATACAGAGCTTCATTTATTACCTAAAAAACTCTTAGACCAAACTAAACTGATTATTCATCCAAATTCTGGTTACGATAATTTCAATCATGTCGTAGATCAGTGGATTCATATTCCTACTGTTATTGGACATCAAATAAGAGCCCAAGCAGTCGCTGAATTTACTCTTACGGCACTTTTTCAAGGATTGTCAGAACTCCCCCAACACATCAAATGGGACAATAAGAGACAATGGAAAAGAAATCTCATTGCAGAAAAAAACATTTGGATTTTTGGACATGGCCATATCGGTAAAATCTTATCCAGAACACTTTCTGCCTTGGGTGCTCATCTTACGATTGTAGATCCATTTATTCAGGATCTAGAGATTCAAAAAATCAATCATTGGAAAGATGGAGATTTGAGTCAAGCCGAGGTCGTTATTTCCGCCATGAGTTTGAATAAAACTTCTGAATTTTTATTTAATCATGATTTCTTTTCTCACGCTCACCCTAAACTCCTGTTCATAAACGGGGCAAGAGGAAGACTTGTTGAAGAAAAAAGTCTGCGTGAGTTTTTGTTACAAAACCCAGAGGCCATGGCATTTTTAGATGTCTTTAACAAAGAGCCTTTTGGAGATGAGTGGATTGGTTTTCCTCAGGTATGGAAAACAAGCCACATTGCAGGTGTAGAGAATCTGCTCGATCAAAAAATTTTAGATTTTGAAAAAAAAGTTATAGAAAACTTTTTAACTCTTAAGAGGAGCGATTTCTTATCAAGCTTTGAAAAAGAATTACTTCAAAATAAATGGATCAAAGGAATACTCATTTGAAAGATATATTTGAATTATTAACGATTCCTGGTAACGGTGTTTTCACTGTTAATACCGCAAAAGAAAAAAAGCAATCTCTTCTTTTCGATTATTATGGAACAGAAGATGAAAAAAAAGCTCGTGCGAAATGGGTGAAAGGACTTCAAAAATTAGATCCACGAAAACCTTGGATCATTGGAATACCTTCCGACAATGGTGGAGGTATTCAAAGAGGAGCAAATTGGGGGCCGCTAGTTATTAGAAAAGAAATAGCTCCCCTTAAAGATAGCTACAGGGATCTAGGAGACGTAAGAGTTATTCCTCATCTTCTCCATGATAAGTACCTAAATGATAAAACCATAAAAGAATGTCGGAAGGCACTTTTTGGTAGAGATAACAAATTACCCGTTTCGCCTTTAAGTATTACGGAAAAAGTTCTCTCAGATCTTTACGGCCAGTATCCGGAAGCAAGAATCTTGGGATTAGGTGGAGATCATTCCGTAAGCTATCCACTTGTGAAGGCCTGGTTAAAATCGAGAAGAGATTTAAAGAAGGCAGCTGTGTTACATTTTGATGCTCACACAGATCTATTAGATAAAAGATTGGGAATTGACCTATGCTTTGGAACTTGGACTTACCATATTCTCAATGAACTGAAATCCCCAAATCACATCATTCAAGTTGGAATTCGCTCTTCAGGGAAGACAAAAAAACACTGGAAAAAGACACTTGGAGTTGAACAAATTTGGTCTAGTGAAGTGACAGCAAATGGTGCAAAAGCCACTATCGAAAAAATTTCACGTCACTTCAAAAAAATTGGTATTGAAGAGATTTATATCAGCTTTGATATCGACGCGATTGATGAAAAGTATGCAGCAGCAACAGGGACACCAGAAAAGAATGGTCTTATTCCAACTGATTGCGTTGCTATTATTAAAATGATTGCAAAAAGTTTTAAAATTACAGGAGCTGATCTTATGGAGCTTGCTCCATTTGTTATTCCTGAGGGTGTAGAACTCTGCGATCAAAGAAGTTCGATTAAAGTCGCTGGGGATATCGCTCGGACACTCCTGGATACCCTCACAGAATGAAAAGACAAATTATTTTTCCTCCGGTTGAGAGTGCTGATTCCGATGGACTCGTTGCTGTGGGTGGAGACCTCGATGTAGAGACTCTATTGGAGGCCTATAGAAAAGGTATCTTTCCCTGGCCCATTTCAATAGATGCAAATCACATGGAGGTGCCTAATACATGGTTTTCCCCAGATCCTCGAGGAATTCTTGACCTAAACAAAGTGCATCTGTCTCATTCATTTCAAAAGTTTTTAAAAAAGAATCCCTTTAAAGTGACTTTTAATAAGGCCTTTCAACAAGTAATTTCTGAATGCTCTCTCACTCCAAGAAAGGATCAACCTGGGACTTGGATTAACCAGGACATTATCCAATCATATACAAAGATGTTTCAAGCTGGATATGCCTACTCAGTTGATGTCTGGAAAGATGAAATTCTTGTTGCGGGTATATATGGAGTCACTATTGGAGATTTTATCTCCGGTGAATCGATGTTCACACATGAAGATAATGCTTCTAAATTTGGACTTCACTCCCTTGTTCAGA
>CAMAYW010000119.1 GCA_945862475.1 Bacteriovorax stolpii | reverse complement strand
AGAATGGTTTAAAATTTTAGTAGAGGCGCCAAAAGTTGAAAAATTTATTGGCCACCCTCGAGAAGCATTCGGTTCAACCGACACAAAACAACCCGTAGCTCTTGAGCACGCCCATTATCATCATCAAACAGGTTATGCCGGACCAAATCCTGATGAGCACAAGATTCACACGGCCCATACGCTCGGAGCGATTCTTTCAATTATTATCGCTTTCTCTGGCGTGTTTTTAGCCTTCCTTATGTACATTAAGAAATCAATTAAACCCCTTGCCTCAACATTCAGTGGATACACTGAAACACTTAAGAATAAGTATTATTTTGATAATCTCTATGTCGATCTCATCATTAAGAAAGGTTTACTAGGACTTAATAATTTCCTTTCTTGGTTTGATATGGGTGTTTACGACAGATTTGCTATCGATGGTTGGGCCTCAGTTAACCGTTGGACTTTCAAGGCGGCCAAATGGTTCGACAACGTGATTGTTGATGCGATTGGAGTCGATGGAACCGGAGTTGCGGTTAACTTATTCAACCTCGTTTTAAGAATTGTACAGAGTGGTAAGATTCAATTTTATTTTATAATGCTTGTTATGGTGCTTGCGTCTTATATTTGGACATTAAATTTATAAGTTTTTCTTTATAGAGAGAGGTTCTTTGTGAACGGAATTTTAAACTGGATTTTGTGGTTACCAATCATCGGTATGATTGGAGTTATTTTAACACCCAAGGCGAAGGAGAGTGTGATTAAGTTTGTTACACTTCTCACAACTTCAATTACCTTGATACTCTCGGTTTTGTTGTATCTAAAGTTTGATACTTCAACAGCTGATATGCAATTCGTGGTTAAGATTCCATGGATTGAACAGTTTCACATCAATTACTTTCTAGGAATTGATGGCATAACGATGCTCATGACTTTCCTAAACGCCCTCCTGTTTTTTATATGCACACTTTCTAGTTGGACGATTCATAAAAATGTTAAGGCCTATTTCGCTTTACTCCTTATGCTTCAATCAACAGTGTTTGGAGTCTTCTTCTCTCTCGATTTCTTCCTGTTCTATGTTTACTGGGAAGTTATGCTTCTTCCAATGTTCTTCCTTATTGGGATTTGGGGCGGAGAAAACAGAGAATACGCAGCGATCAAGTTCTTTCTTTACACGTTCTTCGGTTCGATTTTTATGCTTGTCGGTATCATTGCGCTTTACTATGCAACAGGTAAGGGTGTTGATTCGTTTAATATTCTCGCTCACCAAGGTGGAAAGTTTACAGAACTTACAGTTAATGTTTTTGGAAAGAATTTTTCTTTTGAACACCTTTTCTTCTGGTTCATGTTCCTAGGTTTTGCCATCAAGGTTCCAGTTTTCCCGTTTCACACTTGGTTACCACATGCACACGTTCAAGCTCCAACGGCTGTTTCAGTTATTCTCGCTGGAGTCCTTCTTAAAATGGGTACCTACGGTTTCTTAAGAATCGCCTTCCCTATTTTTCCTATGGCGGCCGTCGAATCGTCGACGATCATTGCGATCTTGGGATTAATCTCTGTGATCTACGGTGCTTTCTGTGCCATGGCACAAGATGATGTGAAAAAACTAGTTGCTTACTCTTCAGTTTCTCACATGGGTTTTGTGATGTTGGGTCTAGCTGCCATGACAACCCAAGGAATGAACGGAGCTGTTCTTCAAATGTTTAACCACGGAACATCGACTGCGATGATGTTCTTACTTATTGGGATATTATACGAGCGCTCTCACCACCGCTGGATTGTTAAACCAGACGGTTCTAAAGGTTACGGCGGTCTTTCAACAAAACTTCCGAAGTACACAACGGTGTTTATTATCGGAATGTTTGCTTCACTAGGTCTTCCAGGTCTTTCTGGATTTATTTCTGAAGCACTTATTTTCCTCGGTATTTATCAGCGTTTCACAACAATTACCGTGATCGCAGTAGTGGGTCTTCTCATTGGTGCAGCTTATCTTCTTTGGATGTTTAAGCGTATGTTCTTTGGAGAGGTAAACCCAGAAACAGAAGAATACGAAGATATGAACGCTCGTGAAGTTTTCTATATGCTTCCACTTTGCGTTGCTGTGATTGTTTTTGGTATTTACCCAAGCCCTCTTCTGAATGTGATGAAGGCTTCTGTTGGTCAGCTTGTAGATTTATTGGCGAAGTTCTAAGCGAGGTTTTTGTGATTGACCAGTTATTTGGTTTCTTAAGCTACTACGTTCCGGAGATCATAAGTATCGTACTTATGACGACACTTTTAGTCGCTGAGGCCGGTGTAAAAGACGAAAATGCGCCTAGGACAAAAATTCATGTCTATACTCAACTTATGTTGGGAGTCGTTCTCGTTTGTCTTTTGTTAAACCTTGGTGCGAAACCGGTTCATATTTTCTACAATGCCGTCACAATCGATCCTTTTTCGACTCTTGTGAAAATCATCATGACTATTGGAACAATGGGTGCAGTCTTTTTAAGTCATTCTTCAAAAGATATTTACTCAAATCTAAAATCTGAATTTTCTATCATGGCCGTAGGAGTTTTAATTGGAGGAATGCTTTTAGCTTCCGCTAATAATATGCTCACTCTTTATCTTGGTATTGAGACCCTCTCTATTCTTTCGTATGTACTAAGTTCTTTTAAGCGTGACGATTCTACTTCAACCGAAGCTGGTATGAAATACGCTCTCTATGGTGGACTCTCTGCAGGTATTGCTCTGTTTGGTATTTCTCATCTCTATGGAGTCCTTGGTTCTATCCAGTTTGTGGATATGGTGACGAAGCTTCCAGGAATTGAAGGAGTCAATCTAGGCATCCTTATGATTTCGTTTCTCATGTTCTTTGTGGGTATTGGTTATAAGATTTCTCTTTTTCCTTTCCATATGTGGACTCCAGACGTGTACCAAGGCTCTCCGATTCCAGTAACCTCATTCTTTGCGATCGTACCTAAAATGGCAGGTATTGCTTCATTGGTGAGAGTTTCATTTGTATTTGTACAAGAGGGGTCTCCTCTAGCAATTTCTTGGATTGGATTAATTCTTGTGATTGCGGCGATGACGATGACTGTTGGTAACGTAACAGCGATTGGTCAGACTTCTGTTAAAAGACTTTTGGCTTTTTCATCTATAGGTCATGTTGGAATGATGATCTTGGGTGTTGTTGTGATGAACGAAGCTGGTGTTCAGGCGATTCTTTTTTACGGAATTGTTTATTTATTCATGACCCTCATCGCATTTTACATTACCTCACACTTATCAGACATGTATGGCACTGACTCATACGATGTCTTTAGGGGCCTCATTTACAAGCATCCCGTGATGGCCATTATTATGGCCTCGGTCCTTTTCTCACTCGCTGGGATGCCACCTTTTTCTGGGTTTATTGCTAAGTTCAATATCTTCTCAGTTATTATTCAGAAAAAGCATTACGGCATAGCTTTAGTGGCAGCAGTTAACTCAGTTATTGCCCTCTACTACTATATGAAATTGGCGAAAACGATGATCTTCGGAACACCTCAGGGTGAAGAGAAGGTTTTGGGCTTCACGACCCTCAATCAAACAGTGATTATTGCTCTATTCATCCCAGTTATCTTTCTTGGAATCTTCTGGGATTCGGCCATGGCCCTCGCAGGGAATGCGACACTTTTTATTAAGTAATACTGAAAGGGGAGCTTTTTGCTCCCCTTTTTGTTTTCCACCCTCAAATATCTAAAATCCTTTATAATTAATGCTATGACGAAATACAGACTTCGGCTCTTGGGCGGCCGGGTAATTGGACCATTTGAAAAAAATCAACTTTTTGAGTTGAAGCAAAAAGGTCACATCAAAGGTAATGAAGAGTTTCAAGTATATCCAACTGGAAACTGGGATTCTATTAGAAACATTGAATTCTATGAAGACTTGATGGACGAAAATAAAACAACTCTCGCACCAATCAATGAATCAGTTAAAGAAGAAACATTTGTCATAGATCTTTCAAAAATTAGAACTCAAAGACAAGAGAAAGAAATTGAGAATTTGGTTGGTATTGAAGAACCACAAGTAGAACAATTAACGGAAACGATCCAAATTCCATCTCAAGCAAAGAAAACCTCCGAGAAAGAAAATTCAAAAACTTATAATCTAGATTCATTACCGTCATTGGAACTTGAAATAGAAATGGAGAAGGCACCACTCTTTTCCGAAAAAAAAATTGAAGATAATAGTGATAAGACGATTATTAATCCCGTTGCCCAACAAGAAATTGAAAAAATGCGCAAGCTTCAAAAAGAAGCAGATGCTAAAAAACAAGCTGAAGAATTAGAGAAACAAAAAGAAGAGGAAAGGGCAAAAAACCTCGCTTTGGAAATCGCAAAAGAGAAAGAAGAGATTCAAAAAGATGAATCGACTCAAATGATAAAAATAAATCAATTAGAAATACTAGAGGAAGCAAAAGAAGAAGAACAAAACATCGAGAAAGAGCTAAAGATTATTAAAGAGAGAGAAATTAAAGAGGAAGAAGAAGTCGTTGTAAATAATAACGACGAATCGAAGAACAAAAAAAAGAAGCTTATACTAGCGGTGGCATTGGGATTAATACTTTTTGTCATCTTTTTTCCTGAGGATAAACCACAAAAGGCGACATTTAAACACGTCGATCCTGTTATTGGTTTTCCGATCCCATTTGATCAATCAAATAATAAGAAGTCTGAATTAGATTTTAAAAAAGGTCTCGTTGAGTTCAATCGTGGTGGCTATATCAACATTATTAAAGCCGGAATAAGTTTTAAAACAAGTTATGAAAATGACATGGAAAACTTAGCGGCTTTGAATTACATGGTTAGGTCGTATTCCGAGCAACTTCAAAACTCGAGACAAAAGTTAAAAGATGCCCAGACAATTTTTAATATTATCCAATCAAAAAAACCTTTTTTAATGCAAGATCCTAACGGGGTCATTGGTATTAATTTGTTTTACATGACAATTAATAGGCCCGGAGCTGCAGTGGATGTGATTCAAAAATATTTGAAGCTTAATCCAAAAAATGTGACTCAGGATCTGTTTGCTGTGTATTTAAAAAGTTTAATTCGGATTGGGAAAATTGATCAGGCAAAACAATTTCTTCAGGCACTTCTTAAAGCAAAAGATAAAAATAGATACACCTATAGTGCTTTGTTTGAATACTACATGTTAAATCAAGAGCAAGACAAAGCGATGGATCTCGCAAGGTCTGCCTTAAAAGAGAATCCAAACCTGCCCATTTTTTATCTTATGAATGCGGAATTATTAATTAAAGAGAAGAAAATAGACATCGCCAAAAAGATTTTGAAAAAAGTCGAAATGATGGGTCTTGATTCGGCGAATATCAATTTTGCCAAGTTTTTAGAGCTCAGAGGTCTTATATTTGTTCTAGAAAATAAATCAAAACAAGCAGCTAAGACTCTTTTGTTATCTCTTAGAATCAATGACTCTGATGATCTACGAATAAAATTAGCGGAACTTGAGGGAAGTCAAAGTGATGATAAGGTCGCGATCAAAATCATTAGTGAAAGTAAGGCTGTTAAATTTCTTATTCAAGCGAAAGAGTTTTATGAAAAAAAGAATTTCGACCTCGCCATGAGCTATTCGGCCAAGGCAACAGAAGCCTACCCAGGTCATATTCCATCGGAGCTTTTTCTGGCGAAAGTTCAACTTCGCCTCGGCCTTGCCAAGCAAGCGATCCAGACACTTGAGGATCTCGTAAAAAAATATCCAGAAGATAAAAAAATAAACTTCGGTCTTATTGATGCCTATATTGAAACCTATAAATTTAATGATGCAAAAATACGTTTGCAGGTCATCTCTTCTACAAATCTTCGAGAAGCTTGGGAGTATACATCTCTAAATGCTAAGCTCTACTTAAAAATGGGCGACTTATTGCAGGCCATGTCATGGCTTAAAAACTCAATCAATCAAAACCCTCTTAATGATGACGATATTTTTGTACTAGCTCAATTGTTGTTAAAAAAAGCCAATTTTGATGCGAGTCGGCTTCTTTTAAACAAGTGCATGGAGCTTGATCCCACGAATCCTGAGTACAGAATTGCCTATGCCCGTCTAATTTATGAAACTCAGGATGATCTTGCAGCGATCGGTTACTTACTAAGTTTAAAAGATGATTTTGGTGAGGATCCAAAGATCATGTCAGAAATAGCTATCTTCTACTATCGTTCCGGGAAGATAAAAGATTTCCAAGACTACAAAACGAAACTCGAAAAAGATCATAGTACGGATAAAGCGTTATATGAGTTTTTAATTAAAGCAGCGCTACTAGATGATCGAAATAAAGATATACCTCCCTTAGTAGAAAAATTAGTGGCAATTGAGCCAGGTGATCTAGAAAGTATGATGACGGCCGGAAGGGTTTTATTTGAAGATGGCAAATTAGCTGAAGCTGCAAAGTGGTTTAAGCGAGTGAAAGATAAATTGGATTCTTATCCAAAGGTTTTGTATTACATGGCAAAAATCGATTTTCTTTCTGGTGATCTAGATGGCGCCCTTAAAAAAATTGAAGAAAATGTAAAAGCAAATGGTGAAAATGATGATGATCTCGTTTTCATGGCACAAATATATTTAGCAAAAGATAAATTTGTGGACGCAGAAAATTTATATAGGAGAGCTCAAAAAATTAATCCACGATCTTATGATGCGATTGTTGGACTTGCCGATCTTAGCACAAAACGAAATAACCATGATTTGGCCCTTGATCTTTATAAGAGTGCCATCAAAATTAGGGAAGATGAGCCCATCGTTCACAAAAAACTGGGGGATGTTTACAGGCAACTAGGTCAGGGAGGTCTGGCCATAGAATCCTATAAATTGTATCTTGAAATGGATCCAGAAAGCCCTCATAAAAGCAATCTTGAAGCTTATATCAATCTTATGAAATAGGTGATTTATGTTAGACATTAAAAAAATTGAAATCGATTTTCAAAACGTAAAAGCAAGTCTCTCTAATAGAAATTTTGATACTTCTATCCTCGACGATATTGTTCATTTAAATAAAAAAAGAAAAGAACTGACCACCTCGACGGAAACCAAAAAAGCAGATGTGAATAAACTCTCTCGAGAAATTGGTGAATTAAAAAAGAATAAGCAAGACGCTGATACGCAAATGAAGCAAGTGGCGCACTTAAAATCACTCATGGAGTCTGAAGCCATTGAACTCGATGAAGTCCAAAAAAAACAAACAGGGCTTCTTTTAAATATTCC
>CAMAYW010000118.1 GCA_945862475.1 Bacteriovorax stolpii | reverse complement strand
AGATAACTATAAAAGGATTCTGGGGAAGCAATGGCCGTTACCGCAATCGCCTTTAATCCTTTAAGTTCGTGAATGGAGAAAATATATTTATCATAAACATCATAAACACCCAGTGGCTGATATCGAGTTAAAGCAATGGGAGGTCGATGATGAAAATGCTCAGTGAGCGTCGCAATGAGTTTATCTTTTTTTTCCTTGGTCACCATATCGGCCCTAGAGATCACAATAGCGTCTGCATCTTTAAGTGCAGACATCCCTTCTCTTAAATATCCAAGTGGTGCCACTTTATAAAGATTAAGGGGCATCGTAGCGTCGAAAAGAACAATATTATAAGAGCGATAGATCTGTAGATGCTGAAAACCGTCATCAAGTAAAACGACATCAGGTTTTACTTCTGAAAAATATTTTAACAAATTTTCTGATCTATTTTTCCCAACAATGACAGCACCCTTTTTCATTTTATTTGAAATCATTAAGGGTTCATCACCGTAATCAAAAGGATTGAGACGAAACTTTTGTCCCGATTTTAGTAGACCAGAAGAGTGCTCAAGTTGACCCTTATAGCCTCTCGTTAAGACCACTGGAGTCAATCCTTTTTCAATCAGCCAATCAGCGAGCCAAACAATTGTTGGCGTTTTTCCGGTACCACCAAAAGATAAATTCCCTACAGAAATAACAGGAACTTTGAAGGTCTTCTTTTTTAAAACTCCGTACTCATAGAATGATCTTCGAACACGATAAACCCATTCCCATACGAAACTTAAGGGTGTGAAAGCTGCACCCTTAAGAAAGGACTTTATTAAGACTTTATTTTTTGCTCGTGAATCACTCATGAATGACCTGTGACATGTAGTGAGGAACAGAAAAGTCCTCTCCAGAGAGAAGATTTTTTGTTTTACTCAACTTTATCTTTAATTCATTATAAAGCTTTTCATTTTTTGTCCAAGTCCTAATTACATTCGCAAGTGTCGCAGGATCAACATTCGTTTGAACAAATTCTGGAAATACCATCTGATTGTGGATGATATTAGTAAGAGAAATAGGTCCTTGATATTTAATAAAATTATTAAAAATAAATTCATTTAAAAGACTGGCACGATAACAAACGATGGTAGGAAGTTCAAAAAGACCGGTGCTCAATGTGACTGTGCCACTTGCTGCGAGGGCAAAATGTGTTTGAAGCATTGCCTCCGTAAGAGCATCCGATTCATACCAAACGTCGATATCACTTTTAAATAAATCATAAAAATCATGATTAATATGACCTACTTTCACAAGATGAACTTCAATTTTCATCGTTTGCTTCAGAATTTTGATCGTTTTAATAAACTCAGGGAGAAGACTATAAACTTCAAATTTTCGAGATCCCGGAAGAAGGAGAATTTTCAATGTTTCTCCCCATGACTGAAAAGACTTCTCTGAAAGAGCTTTTAACTGATCCCCATAAGTTAACATAAGGGGATGAGGGATCGATCTGATTTGTTTTACCCCTCTTTTTGAAAACCAATCTTTTTCAAAAGGTAAGATGGTAAAAAGAGTATGAACATTTTTTGCAAGAGAAGCGGCCCTATTCGGTTTCCAAACCCATGCCTGCGGGGCCACATAATAGAGAACTTTCACTCCTCTTTTCTTTAACTTTTCAGCTAACCTCATGTTGAAATCTTGAAAATCAATCAATATCGCTGTTTTAGTCCCTCGCTTAATCACTTCATTTTCAATTTTTTTTAATGCATTAAGATAGAATGGTATTTTCCCAATCACTTCTGAAAATCCCATACTAGAAAAATCTTTCAAATGATAAAAGAGTTCCATACCATGGGACTTTAAGTCATCTCCCCCAACACCATAGAACGATGTTTCCGGACAGAGCTTCACTAGCTCTGGAAAAAAAGTGAGTGCATGCTCTTCACCAGATTTTTCACCGGCAATAATGAGACAACTATTCAACAGATTTAACCTGTACTAATTTATTCGTCTCTAAAGAGTTCAAAGTACAATCCACAAGATGAACTGCATTGAGGCCATCCCTTAGGCCAACAATAGGAGGAGTTTTTTCTCGAATCGAATTATAAAAATGCTTATGTTCTAGGAGAAGATGATCTCGTTTTTGATAAGAATCTTCTTTCACAAAAGTCCCGTCATCAAACTGTGAATTCGTTGCTACAAAAATTTTATTTGCGAAGAGATCGACAGAAATCATTCCATCTTTTGAAATAACTTCTAGATCTCTTACTTCACGGGTGGCATTTCTACCAACAGTGATAAGGGCCTCACACTCATTTTCAAGTGTAACTTTAATGCTCGCATGATCCCATTTAGTCGTTCGGATTTTATAACCCGTGGAAGAAATAGATTGAGGTTTTTGTCCAAAAAGATAAAGGATTAAATCTAGATCATGAATAGCAAGGTCTTGAACAACATCCACATCTGTTGCTCTACCTTTGAAGGGAGCGACTCTATTGATGCGAACGGTGTAGGGCGTAGGAAGATTTAAAAATGTGTTTCTTAACTTCTCCCAAGCCTCGTGAAATCTTTCTGAGTGGCCGACCTGAATGACAACATTTTTTGAAGCCGCAATTTCTTTCAGTTTTTGGGCCTCAAGATCATTTGAACAAACAGGTTTTTCACAGAAAACGTGTTTATTATTTTCTAATAAATAGCTAACGAGCTCAAAGTGAGTTGAGGTGGGTGTAACTATAAAAGCAGCATCAATTTCGTTTATAACTTCTTTAATATCGTTAACGACTTTCACCTTAGGGTGATAGGTCTTAGCCGCTTCTTGACCAGAGGGAAACTTTTCAACGATCGCAACGAATTCAGCGATATCCGAATGAGCTTCAACTTTTTGGCAATGCCACTTACCAAGATGCCCATATCCTAAAACAGCAACTCTGACCTTATTCATTATTAGCCTGCCATGAATGGAGCGATTCCAATTTCTGATTTTGTAATAAAAGCAGCAATGTCTTGGATCACAACGTTATTCTTATATTCAATCATGAGCTCCGGATGAGAAACAAATGCTCTTGGAGCAAGTGCAGAAGCCTCCATCGTTCTATAAAACTCAACAACCTCTGAAACTACCTCTTTCGAATGACCTTGGCGTTTTAGACCTATGATATTAATTCCCTTAAGACGAACTCTGTTTCCATAGGCCGTACAGAAATTTGGAACATCACGATCGATCGCTGAGCCCCCACCAATGTAGGCTCCCTTACCAAGAGTCACAAACTGAGAAATACCAGTGTTACCACCAATAATAACCCTGTCACCGATATTCACATGCCCAGCTAAGTTTACTGAGTTCGCAAATGTTAAGTTGTTTCCAAGCGTACAGTCGTGAGCGATATGACAGTAGGCCATAAAAAGTGAATTTGAACCAACGATCGTTTTTTTATCTTGTTTCAAAGTACCACGGTGAATAGAAACAAATTCACGGAATGTATTGTTATCGCCAATGATCGTTTCAGTTGGCTCATCCTTATAAGAATTGTCTTGAGGAGGAGCACCGATTGAACCAAATTGAAAAAACTTATTTCCTTTTCCAATTTTAGTATGACCTTCAACCACAACATTCGATTGAAAAATACAATCATCACCAATCTCAACATTAGGACCAATTACACAAAAAGGTCCAATTTGAACGTTGTTACCAATTTTTGCTTCAGGATGAATAAAAGACATTGGGTGAACTTGATTAGTTGAATTCATAAATTCTCTCTTATTTATAAGTAATTTTTAATGAGGCCATCACACTTGTTTGTGAGATCAATTCACCATTAGAGTAAATCTCACAATCATACATCTGTATCGGACCACGAACTTTAGTTAAAATTGAATGGATTTCTAAATCCATAGGAGGGATAACAGGCTTTCTAAATTTCGCCGACTCTACACCCAATAGCTGAACATCAAGTTTTGACTCTTCAATCGGTTTAGAAAGACAATGAATCGCCATAAATGAGGCTGCTTGTGCCATCATCTCGATCTGAACGACTCCCGGAAGAATAGGCTGACCAGGAAAATGCCCTTCTAATACCTTCACAGAGTTATCGACCTTAAAAGTACAAACAGCTTTTGCACCAATCATCTCTTGAGTTGTAAAAGGTCCTGGCCTGTCTTTCAGCGTATCAGGCAAAGTAATTTCTTTAACCCCATCGATAAAGAGGAAAGGATCGCGGTGAGGTAAAAAATCCATCACTTGTTTTTTATTAAGTAACATTACTACTCCTTAGACTTTTCTTTCAAAGACATCATTCGAAGATACGCAATCCCTCGACTCCACTCTTTAAGATCTTTCGCCGGATGACCTCCAAGCTTTGAACCCGCGGGCCAAATGGCACCTTCACTAACTTTTGCACCACCAGCGAGTTGAGATCCAGCACCAATATGCGAATCCGGTCCAATCGCCGCTCGCCCACCAAGGACAACGTAATCCTCAAGGACAACACTTCCAGCAATACCTGCTTGACCACAGATGACACATCCTCTGCCCGTTTTCACATTGTGAGCTATCTGAACAAGATTATCGATTCTTGTTCCCGCTCCAATAATGGTTGGAGAAAATGTACCCATATCAATCGAAGTGTTAGATCCAATCTCAACATCATCATGGATAGTCACGCCACCCATATGCCAGATTTTTACATGCTGACCTTGATGAAAGGTATAACCAAATCCGTCTGAACCTATAACAACGCCAGAATGAATCCGACAATTTTTACCGATTAATGAGTAGGGATAGATCGTTACATTTGGATAAATTTTTGTGTTATCCCCAATTTCACTATGAGGAAGGATCACACATCCAGGCATAATTTCAACTTTCGCACCAATTTTGACATGCTCACCAATAAATACATTTTGCGCAATATACGCACTTGGATCAATGTCAGTAGTACCCATCTGGCGACCATCAACTTGAGTGTTCAATCCAGCCATCTTTTCATCGTAAAAAGGTTTTGAAAGGGCCGTAAGTGAATTGGCCACATTTGAAGTCACTGCTAGCCAAGGTAATTTAAGAAGCTCTGTTTTAATATCTGAGCTCATCAAATTAAAAAACTTCTCATCAATAATGGCACCAATTTTAAGATTCACCGCTAACGTAATATTAGACTCAAACTTTTTTAAAAATTTTGCGTTCTTAAGAAAAACGATAGATTGATTTAACAATACATCTAATGCAGAAATGGCCAGAATTTCTTCTGGCCATTCACTATTCTTCTCAAGCCTAAGACTTGGATCAAATTTTACTAAATCCTGGAGCTTCATTGGCTACTCCTATAGAACTTATTTGCCTGGATTTTTTTTGTCGTAGGCCTTAATCACATCATCAGTAAGATCTTTTTTAGATTCGGCGTAAACAATAGGTGCCGCAGACAATTCGAAAGTCATATCGACAGCATTTGCTTTAGAAACTTCATCAATGATAGGACGAAGTTTTTCCAGAATTGGTTTTTTCATCTCTTGTTCCATTTTCTGGATCTCGCGCTGAAATTCCATTGTTTTGTTCTGAAGCTTCATCATCATTTCCTGCAATTCACGCTCTTTGTTAGCACGGGCATTTTCAGCAAGAACCATTGATTGCTTCTTATAGTCTTCTTGAGCTTTTTTAATTTTATCTTCTTCTTTCTTCAAAACTGACTTTTTATCATTGAAAGATTTCTCAAGAGTTTTCTGAACTCCTTTACCTTCTTTGATTGTAGTAATAATTTTCTGAATATCTACAAGTCCTACCAACACTGCAGAAAATGAAGAGAAGCTAAAAGTAAGTAGCATTAGGCAAATAATAAGTTTCATGAGTATCTCCTTAGGCTCAAACATTAACATCATTTAGAATAATTGTCCTATGTCAAAGTTGAACTGATTAGAGGCTTCGCCTTCACGAGGGTTGATAGGGAAACCAAATTCAAATCGTAGAACTCCAATTGGGGAAAACCAACGGAAGCCAAAACCATAGTTACTTCGTAAAGCATAATTCTGATCTTCACCCATCCGAGTTTCAAACACATTACCCGCATCATAAAAAATAACCCACTTGAGCCCTGCTTCTTTGATTAAAGGATGCTCTAACTCAAGTGTTCCTAATAAACTGAAAAGCCCGCCAAAGTTAAAGTCTTCCATTGCGCCTGATTCAGTATTACGAGCAGGTCGAATAGGTCCGATGTCTTCTAAGTTAAAACCACGCATGTTCCTGGCTCCACCCATTGAAAATTTTTCAACACGTGGAATTTCACGATTAGTAGTCTTGAACAATTGAGCGGCATTAACTCTGGAGCGTAGCACGAGATCACCCATGACTGGACGATAATAACGCCCCTCAAGCTCAGCTTTCATCCAACGCATCGTACCACCGAGCCCTGTATACTCTAAGGAACTTGAAGCATAATAACCGTTTGAAGGCTCAAAAATATTGTTACGTTTGTCTCTAATAATTGAAGCCTGCACGGATGAGGCTGAACCGTTTTCATCTTTCTTGTTAATTCCTTCATTAATAACATCGGAAACTTTGTTATCTTCGTATCGATAAGTCAGAAATAACCGAGTGTACTCAAAAATAGGATGCCCTACTCTAACGTCCGCACCATGCTTCAGGTAGGCAAATGAGCGAATAAAATAGGAAACAGTTTGGTAATAATCGGCGCCAGCGGTCCACTTAGTATCAAATAAGTAAGGCTCAGTGAAACCAACGTTGTAAATTTGTTGCCGGTCAGAGTATGACAAATTCATATTAATATTCTGACATAAACCACGAAAGTTGTTCTGGGCAACAGAAGCTTGGACAAACCCCTGAGTCGCCGTTGAGTAACCAGCACCAAGAGAAATTTGACCAGTCGGGCGCTCTTTAATCGAAATTTCAACATCAAGGATATTATCTGTGCCTTTACGGGTAACTGTATTAAAGACCACACTTTCTTGTTGAAAGAAACCGAGACGGTTTACGTTATCTTTGGATAAACGCAAGTTGGTCCCAGAGTACATTTCGCCTTCATGAATTTTTAACTCACGGCGGATCACTTTATCCCGAGTTTTAGTGTTCCCCTTCATGATGATTTTACCATAATAGGCAATAACACCTTTTTCAAACGAGAATATTACGTCAACTTTGTTTTCACCTGGAACAATTTCCAGAGTACGCAGAACGTTGGCGAAAGCATAACCTTTATCCTGATACATCTCAGTAAGAGTTTGAATATCAAGTCGCAAATTTTCTTCATTATAAATGTCGGCACTCTTAAGTTTTAACTTCTCG